>DLAA01000099.1 GCA_002493835.1 Lachnospiraceae bacterium UBA7060
AAAAAGCCATTCCAATAAATAACTTATCCGTCATATAGGAAACCATCTTGAAACATTCCTATCTTAATTACCAATTATTTCATCCCTAGAACTTTCTACAATATATAAACCATAACTATTTTGGCGGATAGCAGGTGTAAAAGATACTAAGAATGTAACCCGCTGGCCATATGACCAGCACAGGCATCCATATGCCTGAAACACATGGGACTGGCAGACATCAAACTAAGGTGTCTGCTTTTTTGTCCACATTTATCCCGAAAGGAGAAAAACAGATGAACAAAGAAGCAATGAAACAACAGATTATGGAAGCTCTTTCTAAGAAATTAGGAGACGGCTTCCGCGTTTCCATTCAGAAAGTATTGAAAACAAATGTAAAACTGGACGGACTGACTATCGTAAAGGACGGTGACACGATTACTCCGACCATTTATCTGGAGCTTTTTTATAACGCACTTAATGATGGTGCGTCTATTGATGCTGTTACAAACAGAATCTTACAAATTTATTCCAGCTCCAAGATTTATCCTGAACATTTTGATACCGCCCCGTTTCTACATTTTGAACTTCCTGTAGAAAGGCTGTATGCAGTGCTAATCAACAGACATCTTAATGAAGAACTGCTACAGAATGTTCCGCACGCTCTGTTTCTTGACGATTTTGCAGTTATTGTACGCTGCAAGGTTGAAGGATTCAAGAACAATGCAAGTTTCCTGGTAAATAACACGCTTTTAAACATGTGGGAAACAGACAGCGAAACTATCCTTGCTCAGGCTGTTAAAAATATGCAGACATCACATGATGCAGTCCTTATACCACTAGAGCAGCTCCTCAAAGAACTAATTCCTTCTTTCTCAAAGGAAGATGAACCGCTTTCTAATCACAGGATGTGGATTATAACCAACAAAAATCGGTGGTTTGGTGCGGCTGCAGTACTGTCTGATGATGTACTGAAAAGTTTTGCCGAAAAGTACGGCAGTTTCTATGCCATCTTCTCTTCCGTCCATGAAGTGCTGATTATACCATCGTCTGATGACTCTGACATTGATTCCTTTACAAAACTTAATCAGGATATCAATGCTACGACATTAGCGGAAGATGAGATTTTGGGTACGAAAGTTTATTTCTACCAGAAAGACAGAGGTTTTGTTTTGTAATCTGAAGCCTCATATGCAACAGATTCCAAAAATTATTTTTAACAAAAATTCAGAAAGGATAAGCATATCAAAGATATGCGGGCATGAACATGAACAAGATCACATTGACAGGAAGATTCACAGAAGAGCCAAAGGTAACTTACAGTGCAGGCGCAGAACCTGTTGCACGGGCATCATTCAATTTTGCCGTCCCTGATATGTCTATGAAAAGGGATGAAGATGGCAACTACCCCACAGACTTTTTCAGATGCACCTGCTGGGGCAAGCTGGCTGAGATCGTGGAAAAGCACTGCAATAAAGGCACAAAGCTCCTCATTAACGGAAGGCTGAAAAACAACAACTATGAGAAAGACGGCCAGAAAATCTATTCCAATGAGATCGTAATTGATTCACTGGAATTCCTTGAAGCGAGAGCCACCAAGACCCAGGATTCCCAGCCGCAGGGAACCACTTCTGCGGAACCAGCAGCAGACAAGGAGCCTGTTCAAAAACTGTAAACAGAAGCAGATTAGACCCTGCTTTTCTGGAAAAGGCCATCGGCAGGCTGGAAGATAAAAAGCTGTACTACATAACCGCTTTCTATACGGAACCTGACAGCAATACCCTTCGGCTTATATACGCCGACTCTGTATCCGTCATACAGGACTGCATCGAAATGATCTCAGAGACTGCCTGTGAATGCGGCATTCCTGTAATCTGATATGCAGCCCTGTAAAGGCAGAAGGATTTTTATAAACATAATATTTCATTTTGCAAAGGAGAAACCATTATGATCAAAACAACGGTAAACATGTCAGTGAAAAACTTAAAGAAAATGTATAACAATACTGATAACCTCAGTATGGATGCAGAAATGCAACGTGGTTCAGGTCAGTGGGTTGACCGTGGGTATGAAATGAAACGAAGCCTTCTTGTAAATTCGTTACTGAATGCATATCCTATTCCGCCTCTATATTTTCAGAAGACTACAACCAGCGCAAATGAGATACTTTTTTCTGTCCTTGACGGGAAACAGCGTTTAAGTACCCTGTTTGACTTTGTTGACGGCAAATACCCTCTGCATCCAGAGACGCCGCCCGCAAAAATTGATGACGAGACCTATGAGCTTGCCGATAAATATTTTTCCGACCTTGATATAGAGTGTCAGGAAGAAATCCTACGGTATAAATTTCTGATATATTGCTTTGAATGCGCCGAGGAAGACGATGAGGATCTGATCTCCGAAATCTTCTTCAGACTGAATTCAGGAGTCGCATTGTCTGGTGGTCAAAAATCTATTTCGTTAGTTGACCTTAAGACTGCTAAATTTGTCAAGTCCATATTGAACGACAAATTCTTTTCGCAGATATGCACGTTTTCTGTCTTGCAAAGACGCAGGGGAGATGACCTCTGCGCCCTGATGCAGGGGATGTTACTGCTTGACCATAAGTATGGCCTTTATGAACTGCAGACCATATCAGAAAACGATGTGATGAAATATGCTTCGCACATCAGGAAAAACTATTCTGATGTACAGAAGAATAGGCTGTATGACATCATCGACTATCTTGAAAAGGTATTTCCTGAAAAGGACAAAATGCTCAAGAAGATCAATATCCCAATCGTCATGCTTGCCGCTGACACTGCTATGGGTAATGGTTATGATTCCGTCAAAAACCTCTACCGCGTAGGGCCCATGTATTTCAGGCAGTGGTTCTCCTATTTCTTTTCAGAGTGCTATGAAGAGTACAAGATGTACTGCTCTTCTGGCAGTATCAAGAAGGAGAAGACCATAAAAAGGATTGAGATCATGGAAGAATCCCTTACAGACTATTTTGAACTGGAAGAAGCGGACAAGGCAGAGGAAGCCAAACAGGATACTCCCCTGTCAGAAGATGACACTTCCCCTGCGGAGGGATCTGCTTTGACAGATGACAGCACTCCCTTAACGGATGCTGACCTAGCGGAAAGTGATCCTCCTGCGGATGAGACAGAAAGCGGTTTCGCAGCGGTTGGGGCAGAAAATGGCTTTCCTGCGGATGAGGAAGAAAATGATTCCACTACGAATGAGACAGAAAGTGGTTTCCCTGCGGATGAGGCAGAGAGTGATTCCTCTGCGGATGAGACAGAAAACGGCTCCACTGCGGATGAGGCAGGAAGTATAGTCATCGCAGAAAACACTGGCTACGCTTCCGTTGCCGAGGACACTGTTTCTTATACTGCTCCTGAGCAGACAGATGTCAGCGAAACAGGGACGGTAAAAAAGCCTCCCGAAGAATCGCAGGATACTCAATAATGTTGTTTCAGGGATGCAGTTTCTATATATGCATCCCCTTTTTAACAGATTGGAGGAAAAACCATGCGGATTAACTTTTATGATGCAAGGATTTCAGAGGATGCCAGGACAATTTTAGTAAAAGAAAAAGGGGTCAACTACGAATCCACAAAAATGAACGGCCCAGAAGAAATATCCCTTATGTTAAAAACCCTCCTGCATATGGACGAACTGGCAGAAGAACATGTCTATATGATCGCGCTTAATGCTTCCTGCAGAATATTAGGGATGTTCCTGATATCCAAAGGAACCATATCCACAAGCCTTGTCAGTCCAAGGGAAGTTTTTCTGCGGGCCGTGCTTATCGGCGCCGTACAGATCATCCTTGTCCACAACCACCCTTCGGGGAGCCCTGTTCCCAGCGAATGTGATATGGAACTGACAAAACGGCTGAAAGTTGGTGGGGAATTATTAAATATCTGTCTGGCAGACCATATCATTATCGGAGAGAATTCTTATTTAAGTTTCAAGGAGGCTAAACTCTTATGAAAGGGGAATATGGTATGAAATGGTTTCAGGGAATTACTACACTAAAGGAGCTGCGGAAAGAATATCGGCGGCTTGTCGTAAAGCACCACCCCGATAACGGCGGCTCAGAGGATATAATCAAGGAGATCAATGCAGAATATGACCGTCTGTTTAAGAAACTAAAATATGACTATGAACATAAGGATACATACAGCAAAGCTACGGATAAGCAAAAACAGTCCTATGACTGGCAGAAAGATGCCCAGATCAGGGAGACGCTTATGCAGCTTTGCAGATTCAAAGATATCACCGTTGAGGTGATCGGGGTATGGATATGGGTGTCAGACTGCTATCCATACAGAAAGGAACTGAAAGCACTTGGCTTCCGCTGGGCAAGCCAGAAGCAGATGTGGTACAAGCATTTCGATGACTTCCACAAATTCAGTTCCAAACCTGCCTCTATGTCCTATATAAGGGCAAAATATGGCTCCGTGGAAATAAAATTTCAGGAAAGACACGAAGAAACTGAAAAATTGACAAAAGCATAAAAGAAAGGGGCATCTCTATGATTGATTTGAAAACAGCAGATTCACAGGAAATCGCATCCTATTTTTCCCATGAGGTAAGCAATATGCTCTTCAGGCCTGATACGATTGCGGAAGAACAGAGAAAATCAAGACAGATGAAGGATCTGGATCTGTGTTGGATCAAAACCTTATCCAGTTACACATACAGGACAGACCTGCGGAATGAAACATCTGCACTGACAGGCAGACAGCTTGCAAAGATTCCTTTTATTGCGAAAAAGATGGAACTGACCAACAACCCCAAGATGGAAGACGTCGCAAAAAGAATGGCAATGGACCACAGGACTCTGTAGCAGACTTTCTCAGGCCTTGTGTTCTACCACTTTATGTTAACCTGTAACAAAAGGGAAACACAGGCACTTCTCAAAGTGATGGGGGATTTCTTTTATAATCTGCCCTTGATCTGAAAGCAGGCGGATTAAATTTTATGAACATAAATTTAAGCGAAGTAAGGGAGCATATAGAGCTCTACTTTAAAGAGAACCTTCCCCAATACACAGTATTGGAGATCAGGAAAAAATCCAGCCATCCAGATGATGCCCATCTCTTTATGGTATCGGCGAAAAAAGATGACGGCACTTACAGTCTTTGGACTAGCTGGAACAAACTCAGACAGAGCCTCAATCATGGTCATTATGATTTAAAGGATAAAGCGGATTGCGAAAAAATCTTTGCAGAATACCAAAATATCCACCCATACTGCGAAGTATATAAATATTCCCAAAATGCAAAGTTTCCATTGTTTGTTGCAAACACAGAAGAAAGTGCAAAGAGGTTCTGTGAAAAAATGAACTGGCAGTTTGAAGATGAAAACGGGTTTGTCTGGGATCTGGATTACGGCATCCCATCCACTAAGGAGGTATAAAAAATGTACAATGACAATCTCCCAAACTGTGTCCCTGAATATTTCAGGGAGATGTTTGAACGGGAAGAACACGAAGCCGAGCTCCGCTGGGAACTGACAAACCATTATAATGCCAATAAGCTAAAAACGGAAAAAGCATATGAAGCTGGCTTACCCGTTTTGCTTTATGGCGGTTATAACGGCTGCCAATACTGCGGGGATGCAGACCACGATACACAGACCAGTGACAATGACGATATCTGCTGTGTGATCTGCCACAATCCCGACTGCCCCGAACATAGAAAGTATAAAGGAGAATGAACGAACCCTGCTGCAAAAAAAGAGCAGCGATACAGGGGGATTCGGCGTACAGGCTGGTCCCCACTATTCCCCCAGATATGCTTGAAACCATGATGGTTTGATAGTATACTATAACTACACAAAAGAAAGGGATTACAGGATAGCAAAGAAAACACAGGATTTAAAACCTGATACCATATTAAAGAATTACTGGAATGATAACGGACAGTTTGCCGACTTCTTTAGTGCAGTCCTGTTTGGCGGCGAACAGGTGATTTCCCCCGATGAACTGGAAGACGCCGACACGGAGGAATCTTCTGTCCTTGAGCACAGGGAATATGCAGAGAGCATCAAAGCCTCCAGAGACAACATAAAGATATGCAAGAGATCCCTAACCCACGGCGTAGAATTTGTCATGCTTGGCCTTGAATCGCAGGAGCATATACACTATGCCATGCCGATGCGGGTTATGGGTCATGATTACGGCACATACAAAAAGCAGTATGACAGCAACGCAAAAAATTACCAGAAGAAAGATGGGATGACGGATGATGAATATCTTTCCAGAATGAAGCAGACTGACAGGTTTACCCCTGTCATCACCGTTGTCGTCTACTACGGCGATAATCCTTGGGACGGAGCTACTACCCTCCATGGGATGTTAAACATTCCTGATAGGATGAAACCCTTTGTCAACGATTACAAAATGCTCCTTGTGGAAGCAAGGCAGAACAACCTGCTATTCCACAACATGACCAATATCGCATTTTTTGATATGCTGAAGGTAGTTTTGGACAAAAGTATTACAAAGGATGAAGCAAGGAAAAAGGCTGCAGAGTATGCATTAACCCATAACGTAGACAAAACAGTAGTTATGACTATAGCAGGAGCCACAAACTGTAAAATTGATTACAACGCATTATACAAGGAGGAAGATATTAGTATGAATACTTTATTTGATGTAATTGAAAATGACGGCATAATAAAGGGTAAAGCGGAAGGTAAAGCAGAAGGTATTATTGAAGGTATCCAAGCATTGATTGAGAGTCTGCAGGAAATGGAAATTCCCTATAACAAAACCCAAAATCAGTTAATGGTGAAATTCTCTTTATCTGAAGATACGGCCCAAGAATACATGGATAAGTTCTGGAAATAAGGACAATCTGCTGCCCCTCTTTTGAGGGGCTTTTTAACTATTGAAGGTGATTTTATGAGATTAACTTGTAAAGAAATGGCTATAAAATATCCTAATCAATGGCTGGGATTAAAAAATCCTATTTATATGAATAACGATGGGGTAACACTGGTGTCCGCAGAAATTGTATATACTGATAAAACCTGCGATGAATTGCTTGAAATGCAGATTGATGATAAAGATGGAATAATTGGTTGGTATACTACTGATAGCAGCCTGCAATTAGGAATGGCAGAAATTGTTTGATATAAATACACATTACATCGAATCAACCATCAGCCTTTATTTGGAATATGACATAATCATTTAAATAAAATAATTCTAAATTATTATAATAGTGATAGAAAGGAAGACTTTTTATATGACAATTACAGCAACAGAACTTAAAAATAATCTAGCAAAATATCTTCAGATATCTGCTACGGAAGATATCTTTATCACAAAAAGCGGAAAAGTAGTGGCAAAACTGACCAATCCATACCATGACAGAGTGGAAACTGCAAAATCCTTATTTGGCATTCTGCCGAAAGAAATAAATAGCGAAAATCTAAAAAAGAAAGACTGGCTATGAAATAATTGCCTCTCTTGCTTCACTACCCCTCATCCAAGGGGCATTTATTATATCCATCTTCAAATATCGTATTTTATCCTGCAATCCTCTATCTGTCTGCCCCATTATCAATCCACCCTTTTTATCTATGATGTAAGGTAAGCCTTTAAAGACTTACCAATAGATAAAAAGGAGTGTGAAATCACATATGTACAGGAACGAAAATGTTTCCGCCAGAACCAAAAACAGGCTGGCAAAGGAAGAATGCTTTAACAGGAATATTCCCATATTAAATATACTCTTCTACCTCGGCAATGGATTTATGCTGAGAAAGCAGTTAGTTACACTGGTCAGAACCTTTTACCAGATAAATGAGCACAGGGCAAATGATATGATTGCCGACCTGCTCTCCAATGGCCTGTTAATCAAAAAACAGGCTACTGACACAAAGACCTGTCTTTACATCATGACCAAGTTCCCACTTGCCATGTACCACGAATGTAGCACAAGGGATTCCTGCTCTGTCAAATTGAATAACAGAAAGATCTGGCACAATGTTTACAGGACTGAATTCATTATCAGACAGGCTGTTCCACTGATGAAGCAGCTTGGCATAGAACTGACACTGGAAAACCTGTTAAACTTTTTAACAGACTACTGTATCTCCGTTTTTACAACAGAGAACCAAATGTCAGTTTATCAGCTATATGGAAGCCTATACGAAAAATTCCCTATCAAAGACAAGGAACTTATCGCTTCTGGTTTTCCCCGTGTATCTGATTTTATGAATGATTACTATAAGATCGCCGCAGACCTGTACCACCACCAGCGAAATTTTCTTGGATATAAGATTGATAATGATTATTCTGAGTATATTGACATAAAGGAACAACTGGAACGTGAAAAAGACCTGGTTTCTTCCCCAAAGGAATACAGGAGAAACTACTATTCTCTTTTCAATATGACGGCCGCAGGATTCTTTTTCATCGGGAAACCAGCAGGAAAAAATATCACCATCGGCACATTCGATAAATGCAACAATATGTATCTCAAGAAAATCTATGAGAACGTCATCTGCATCTATCTCATGTTGGAAAGGTATCTTGGCTTTTTCCCACAGATAACCCTGCAGGTATATATGTCAGATGCAGACAGGATTCTTTCTTTACGAGACAAAGAAAATGAGCAGGGTTACGATTATTCCAGACAGGAAAAATCAGGTCTCACCAAACGAGACAGCTTTTTCCAGAATATGAGAATTCCAAGACAGAACTGGAATGATATCCATGTAGATTACATCTACTACCCGTTGAAAGAAAAGTATAATTTGTAAGCGTGTGTTCCCAATCTATGACCTCAAAAATTTGCATTTCATCAAACTGTCTGCACTCCGCAGGCAGTTTTTCTGTTTATTCTAAAAATATGCAAACGATAAAAAGGAACCAGATTTCTCCAGTCCCTATCGTTTATTACATATTTGCTTGTAAGTATTTCACTACTTCCAAATGTCTGTTCGTGGCTGCAAATCTGACAGCATAGTTATTATATTCTGTAATATCCGCTCCATTTTGATGCAAATACTTTACTACTTCCAGATATCCATTTTCGGCTGCAGATCTGACTGCTTTGTTATCTCTTGCAGTGATATCTGCTCCATTCTCATGCAGATATTTTACTACTTCCAAATACCCATTTCTTGCTGCCCATCTAACTGCATAGTTATCGTCTGCTGTGACATCTGCTCCATTTTCATGCAAATATTTTACTACTTCCAGATATCCATTTTCGGCTGCACGTATGACTGCATAGTTATCCCATACAGTGATGTCTGCTCCATTTTCATGCAGATATTTCACTACTTCCAAATATCCATTTTCAGCTGCACACCTAACTGCATAGTTACCACCTGCTGTGACATCTGCTCCATTCTCATGCAGATATTTCACTACTTCCAAATATCCATTTTCGGCTGCACATCTAACTGCATAGTTATTACCTGCTGTGACATCTGCTCCATTTTCATGTAGATATTTTACCACTTCCAAATGTCCATTTTTTGCTGCAAATCTGACTGCACAGTTATCATTAGCTGTGACACCCGCTCCATTTTGATGCAGGTATTTTACTACTTCCAAATACCCATTTCTTGCTGCCCATCTAACTGCATAGTTATCACCTGCTGTGATATCTGCTCCATTTTGATGCAGATATTTTACCACTTCCAAATATCCGCTCTCAGATGCCCACCGAACTGCAGTATTATTGTCTGTCGTGATATCTGCTCCATATCTGCACAGGTGCCTCCAAGTGTCAACTTCACCAAGTTGCATTATCTTCTTAATGTCTATCTTGTGTGTACGGAATTTGTTATCGTCTACATAAACATCCGCATCATCAGGGATACTTATCAGTGCAAGTTTGCTTCCATAGGAAAGATATTCACAAACATTCTGTATGAAACAGAAATGCAGTCCTGCCTTACAGCTTCCTTCTACGGCAAGCTGATTTACGTCTTCATTCATACCCATCTTATATTGGAATCCCCGCATTATCATATCTTCTGACAGAACCTTACATAATACATATCCCTTTAAGTCTTCACCCTTAATCAGTGTTCCTTCTATAAATTTTCCGTTTTTCATTACCTATCTCTCCTTCCATTATGCACTATCAATTCAGTCCCATATATTTCTTTCCCTTATTTTAGATTTCAAAAATAGAAATATAACTTTTCATATTCTCCCAAAGAAAAAGGAACCAGATAAATCCAGTTCCTGTCATTTACTACATATTTGTCTGTAAGTATTTCACTACCTCCAAATGCCCGTTCGCGGCTGCCAATCTGATAACATAGTTATTATCTTCCGTAATGTCTGCTCCATTTTCATACAGATATTTTACTACTTCAAGATATCCATTTTCAGCTGCACACTTAACTGCATAGTTATCATCTGCTGTGACATCTGCTCCATTTTCATGCAAGTATTTC
>DLAA01000168.1 GCA_002493835.1 Lachnospiraceae bacterium UBA7060
TTATTATTTGATGTGCTACATTATATGACGGAAAAAAGCGAAGGATATTTTTGTATGATGATTTAGATTTGCTGCAAAGGATAAGGAGAAGAAAGGAATTTAAGACAATTATGCCAAACTATAGAAAAACAAAAATGGCTTGTTATTTGGGATTTATTACACAGGCAATAGCCGCCAATTTTGCGCCGTTGCTTTTTCTGAAATTTCATTATGACTACCATATTTCTTTAGGAAATATTTCACTGATATCCACATGCTTTTTCTTTACCCAGCTTTTGGTAGATTTGTTTTGTGCCAAATTTGTGGACAGGATTGGATATCGTATATGTATTGTAGCCTCCGAAGTGTGTGCTGCCGCCGGATTGATCGGTCTGGCAGTTTTGCCGGATATTTTATCAAATCCATTTACGGGAATTATTTGCAGTGTAATCCTGTATGCAATAGGAAGTGGATTGATTGAAGTACTTTGCAGTCCTATTGTAGAGGCATGTCCCTTTGAGAATAAAGAGGCGACAATGAGTTTGCTCCATTCTTTCTATTGTTGGGGAGCCGTGGGAACTATATTAACTTCAACCTTATTTTTCCTGATATTTGGGATGGATAGTTGGAAATGGCTGGCTATATTATGGGCGCTTATCCCGGCAATCAATATTTATAATTTTGCAACATGCCCTATTGAACATTTAGTAGATGAAGGGGTAGGAATGGGGATAAGAGAATTATTCCACAAACCTTTATTCTGGTTAGCTGTTTGTTTGATGATCTGCTCCGGGGCATCAGAACTTGCCATGGCACAATGGGCATCGGCTTATGCAGAAGCAGCATTGGGACTATCAAAAACAATAGGAGATTTAGCAGGGCCTTGTATGTTTGCGGTTACAATGGGAATAAGCCGTGTTATTTTTGGAAAACACGGTGACAGAATGGACTTGGTGAAGTTTATGAAAGGATCTGGGATATTATGTGTGGTGTGTTATCTTCTTGCTTCACTATCCACAAATCCGTTGGCAGGTCTTATTGGCTGTATTACATGTGGTTTTTCTGTTGGAATTATGTGGCCTGGGACAATCAGCATTTCATCTGAAAAATTTCCTACAGGTGGAACGGCCATGTTTGCATTACTTGCTATGGCAGGAGACTTAGGCGGGAGTATTGGGCCGGGTATTGTTGGGCGCGTTACACAGTATGCGGAAGATAATATCCGTGTAGGTATGAGTGTTGGGCTCGTGTTTCCGGCTATTTTGTTGGTGATGCTTTTTGTCTTTGGAAGAGGAAAATCAGAAAGAAAAATGAAATAAAATAACATATTATGAAATGAAAAGTACAAGATGCTATTTCATCAATAAGCCACAAATAGATATTTTTAGTTTTTTGGTAAGTTGATGAGCGGGCATGGCTCAAGATGCACCCGCAGTGGTCAAAATCCAACAAATATGCGGAGCTGGAGGCATGGATTTATGTTTAGACGAAAGAGACAGGGCGGAAGGGCTGCATGGCAGCCTCTCCGTCCTGTCCGGCACATTGCAGTTACAGTTTTGTATTCATTTTTTTTGCTTCTGTCGGCAGGCATTTCCCTAAAAACATGGCCTTTGCAGTCGGAAAACCCAAGCAGGTAGGCGAGCATCCCAAACCGGGATCAATAGCACAATGTGCTATGCGCGTTCTGCTCACTGACGTATCGGTCGATCAGCAGCCGGATTTCTTTTTTTGCCGACGGTGAAGTGAACATGGATGTAGTGAAATATGAGTTAAAATAAGAATTGTTTGGGCAGGTGTGTTTTTATACCTGCCACATTTTTCGTAGCGGAGCGGCGCAGGATGTGGTAAAATATCCAAAAAGCAGTGAAACATAGGGCTTTCGGGTGACACCGCGCATGCGGTAAAAGTGAATGTCTGACGAAGGGAGAGCGGAAATGAAAAAATATGATGTAGTGACTTTGGGCGAACTGTTGATTGATTTTACGGAGAATGGGACAAGCGGACAGGGGAATCCGATCTATGAGGCGAATCCCGGCGGGGCGCCGTGTAATGTGCTTGCCATGCTGACGAAACTTGGCAGAAAAACCGCCTTTATCGGCAAGGTGGGCAAAGATATTTTTGGCAATCGGCTGAAAGCGACGCTTGACGATGTGGGGATCGACACTTCCAATTTGGTGATGGATGAGGATGTCCGCACGACATTAGCATTTGTGGAAACTTTTGCGGACGGGGACAGGGACTTCTCCTTTTACAGAAATCCTGGCGCAGATATGATGTTAAGCGAGGCGGAAGTGGATATGACGCTTGTGAAAGATACAAAGATTTTCCATTTCGGCACGCTTTCTATGACCCACGAAGGTGTGCGCTTGGCTACGAAAAAGGCTGTTGAGGCGGCAAAGGAAGCGGGTGCGCTGATCTCCTTTGATCCAAATCTGAGAGAGCCGTTGTGGAAATCTCTGGATGATGCGAAGGAGCAGGCGGCTTACGGCTTTTCACAATGCGATGTGTTGAAAATTTCCGACAATGAAATCCGGTGGTTCACGGGCGAGGAGGATTACGATGCTGGGATTTGCAAGCTGCGGGAGCAGTATGATATTCCTCTGGTCCTGCTCTCTATGGGGAAAGATGGAAGCCGCGCCTACTATAAGGATCTGCGTGTGGAGGTAAAGCCCTTCCTGCAGGAGAAGACGATCGAGACGACTGGGGCGGGGGATACTTTCGGCGGGTGCTGCCTGCATTATGTATTGCAGTTTGGTTTACATAATTTTGATGAAGAAAAACTGACCGAGATGCTGACTTTCGCCAATGCGGCGGCGTCAATTATAACGACTCGAAAGGGAGCTTTGAGAGTGATGCCGGATGAAAGAGAAGTGCGGGAATTTATAGAGCAGCGGTGAGTTTCATGGATGATTAACAGTTCCTAAGGACTTGCATTTTGAAACAATGATGGTAAACTATTAAATGTAAGAAAACTTTCCTAAATTTGGTGGGCGGGGGAATAGTGGTATGAATACTATTGAGAGGGTAGAGCACACATCTAAGATCAGTCATTCAGACAAAAAATATCATAATAGAATTTGTTTGAATAAAAAATCCGTTACAGCTATGTTTTTGTCGGCGGCGCTGCTGCTTACAGCGGTTGATAGCATACAAGTGCGGGCAGAGGAGCTTTCAGAACAGATTCCGACAGTATTGACGGGAGAGGAAGCGGAAATCGAGGATTCAGTTTCCGGCAATACACAACCGGAAGAAGAGGAGATAGTGGGGCTGGACTATGTCAAGACGGAGTCGGGCGCTGTTATTATCGATTCTTTTACGCCGCTGTCAGAGAAGGAGAGCCAGCTTATATTGGAGGAGACAGAAAGCAAGTTGTCGTTGGAGGAAGTGACGAAACGAATGCCCGAGACGCTAAAGGCGAGTGCTAAGGTTTATGTATCGACAGACTCCGACGCAGGGAATGAGGCGCAGCCGGGAGAGGGCGAAGAGCC
>DLAA01000056.1:0-656 GCA_002493835.1 Lachnospiraceae bacterium UBA7060
ACACTGTCAATCTTTCCGGTAATCTCCGCATCCACCGTGGAATATTCAAAAGCAAGGGTGGTATTCAGAAGCTTGCAGTTCTTCATCACCAGGTTGTCAATGTAGCACATCCCCTGAAGGCTCTCGATGGTGCAGTTTATCAGGGTCAGGTTCTTTGCGTTCCAGCCCAGATATTCACCGGAGATAAAGGAATCATAGACCGTCACATTCTCGCTGTTCCAGAAGGCATCTTTGGTCAGCATCCGTGCATTGTGGATCTCCATGTTCTTTACCCCGTCAAAGGAGTAATTCCCCACCAGTCGGAAGTCCCGCAGCACCATATCCCTGCTGTTCATGGCGAAATAGTCGCCCTTTACCGTCACATGGTCAAGCTCCACATGTTCACAACTCCAGAGCGTCTCCGCTGCATTAGGAAAATCCACGTTCCTCAAATTCACACCCCGGCAGCGGCGGAAGTTTTTGGGAGCCTCGATCACTGCATCCTCCACCGTGATATTGTCGGTATACCATACACCTGCACGGGCCATCTCAAACCAGGTACAGTTCCTTGCCTTGATATTTTTAGCATACCAGAGGGGATACTTCCATTTGAACATACAGCCCTCCAGCTCAATGTCGTGGCTCTCCTTCAGCGGCGACTCCCCATCCGCAAAGAT
>DLAA01000056.1:1021-3784 GCA_002493835.1 Lachnospiraceae bacterium UBA7060
CTCCTGTCTGATTTCTCTTGTCTTCATGATTTTTCCTCCTGCTCATCTAAAATTTTTTCACTCGCATTTCCTGCTTTTTTCTTTTTTAAGCCTGCTCTTTACTGATGTCTGTCATAAAGATACCGGACACAGATAACATGGCTCTAACATAAAAATAAACAATTTCTAAATGAATTCTTGCAGATTTCTCAATTCCCTGTTTTCTTGCGTTTCTGGTTTTATCTTAACAAAGCGGCATACAAATAACAAATATTTATATATTATCTTTTTCAATAGTTTTTTGCGATGCAAAAAGGCGGGATATTGCTCCTGCCTTTTCTATGTAATCTGTTTCTCTATTTTAAGTCCCGGTTTACCCAGGCAATCTTATTGCAGATTGGACTGCATTAGAACACATATACCGGTTGACATAGATATACCGGCTCCAGTAAGCCCAATGCTCTTCCAAAGTCCTGTATGAGTAAAAGCCGCCTGTATACATAACACGGAAGCAATACTTCTCCCCAAAATCAGAAAATATCTCTGAAACCGTTCCCCGTCATAAGTGAACCCTGCCGAAGCGGAAAGTCCGGCGCCCGCGCCGATCACCACCGCATCCGCGGCATCCAGCTTCTCCCAAAGCCTCTGTACCGCGGACAGATCCTTTCTAAAAAAACCACGCATTCCCTGCTGTTTCATATACGATCCCTCCTTCTCACTGCCTGGACAGGACACCGCTCATAACAGCTTCCACAATGCAGACAGTGTTCCTGCATGATCTTATACGGTTTCCCGCTTTCGATACACCTCTGCGGACAGTTCCTGGCACACGTTCCACACCCGATACAATCCTGAGTGATCCGGTAGCCTTTTTCGGACATCTTTTCATTCCCTATCACATAAGTCTCCCGGAAGATCGGGTTTACGCCAAGGTGGAAATATTCTATCTGTGCATCTTTTATTTGGAACACAATGCCGATATCCCTTGTATCCCCCGGATACACATTAGAAAGATAGGGCTGTTCCGCAAATATCGTGTCAATCCACATCTTCTGCTCCCCATCTGCCGCCGGCAAAGCCCTTGCTGACAGCCGGATCATCTCTTTATATCTGGTATACCCAAGGACCTGCACCCTCCCGTCTGCCAGCAGCTCTCGGCAGAAATCCTTCCCCCTGGCCGTGAAAAAATAGATTCCATCCGGCTCATAATGGATGGCGCTGATATTGCGGACCTGTGGATTCCCTTCCCTATCCACGGTCGCAAACGCCAGAACACCTACATATTGTAACTTTTGTAAACAAGTTTTCGCATCCATCACCTGATCCTCCTGTCATTCTTCTTACCCCATGTACCATCCTTCAACCCGTCTTCCATGCCCGACCACGATCACATCCGCCGCATTGTACATCTACCGGAACCATGTTCCCAGAATGATGGAAAAATAAATCACTAACAGCTGCTTCCATATAACGCCTTCCGCGATCTAGTTCTTCATGACTTTAGACTATACCATCCTCACATCTCCCTTTTTTGTTCTGATTAAAGTGTAGCAAAAGGACCATCGGGAAAAAAGTACGCACTTTTTTATTACTCGGTTACTTTTTTATAACCCGCAAGCCAAAACATTTATAACAGTCAAAATTCGCATTTTATCAATTTAAGCAACTCCCTCGCCTCCCGTCACACGCTTAAAATAATCTTCAAGACATTCTTCGCAGGTATGCGCTTCCGATACCACTCGCCCGTTTTCCACAAAAGCGGTAACAATTTCCCCAACAGGCAAATCAAGGTTGTGCAGCCGCAGGTTATGGTCGTCCTGTATGGAACAATGGTTCTCATGGCAATTTCCAAAAGAATGTGACTGGAAATCAGAATCGTCTTTCCGGCTCCATTTCTGCCAAGCAGGCCATAGATACGCCCTTTTTAAACATGGATATTCAAATCGGCGACACTTTTTTGTGTTCCATACTGCTTTGTAAGATTTTTCGTTTCAATTACATACTTGCTCATTGCAATCCTCCTTGCTTTGCGCATAAGCAACTGTCCTTTCAGGAATAGATGATTTTACTTCCTTTTCATGCCTGCTATTCTATCACGCCAACCTTGCATTAACTTTACAATTCGAAGAAAACAGATTCTTACAAACAATAAAATCCCCGCAGAACGGAGATTTCATTGTCATGCATAATTACTCCCGACCTGTTCCGATAAAGCTATTTCCATTTTATCTGCATGGCTATAGGAGATTACATTTTGTATAAAATTGTTTCATATCCGCATATATCTGTCCGGGTCAATCTGCACCCGGACAGGCTGCTCTAGAATGTCAATCGTAAAATCTATCTGTGTACCTTCAAATATTGGTATCCAGTCAATCCATATATTCCGCGTCAACTCTGTTAAATCAACCTCTGTTATGTTTATGGAAAATTCGTTTGAACCCAGCTTGAGCCAGTCAAAAAGCACATCCTCATAAATCCCTCTGCTTTCTATAGTACATTCGATTCAGCCTGTTATGATACAAAACCATCACAAGAATACCACCCAGCCCTTCGATCATACACAAAAATCCTGTGATCATTCCCCCAAAAGGCAGCCCGCACACGAAGCAAACAATATATCCCACCCCATATGTAATCCACATCAGGCCATGCCTTCGGTTATAAGCCCTCACATCCGTGATCTGCTCTCTTTTGGGCGGTTCCTTTCCAGACCAGAAACCAACCGGCTCTTTGCTTCTATACTGCACGATTCCTAAGATGATAATTTCTAAGGAAAGAACC
>DLAA01000031.1:0-3947 GCA_002493835.1 Lachnospiraceae bacterium UBA7060
ATGATCGCCGATGCCCTTGCCGGGAAAATCGACCTTATCATCACCAAGAGCGTCTCCCGTTTCGCAAGGAACACGGTGGACAGCCTGACCACCATCCGGCAGCTGAAGGAGCATAACGTCGAGTGCTATTTTGAAAAGGAAAATATCTGGACATTTGACTCCAAGGGTGAACTGCTTATTACCATCATGTCGAGCCTTGCACAGGAAGAGAGCCGCTCCATTTCCGAGAATGTCACATGGGGGCAGCGCAAGCGCATGGCGGACGGCAAGGTCAGCTTTGCCTACAGCCGCTTCATGGGGCTGGATATGGACAAAGAGACAGGAAAGATTGTGGTCAATCCTGAACAGGCGGAAGTGGTGAGGCTGATTTTCCGACTGTTCCTTGAAGGCATGACGCCGCATTCCATCGCTGCGGAACTTACGCACCGGGGCATCAAAACGCCCGGCGGCAAGGATGTGTGGAACCAGCAGACGGTTCGCAGGATGCTCTCGAACGAGAAATACAAAGGCGATGCGCTCCTGCAGAAGGAATTCACGGTAGACTTCCTGCAGAAGAAAATGAAGAAGAATGAGGGTGAGGTGCCGCAGTACTATGTGGAAGGAAACCACGAAGCCATAATCAGTCCCGCTGTATTCGATATGGTGCAGGCGGAGCTTGCGAGACGAAGCAAAGGCGGCACACGCTACAGCGGCGTGAGCATTTTCTCCAACAAGATAAAATGCGCCGACTGCGGCGGGTGGTTCGGCTCGAAGGTCTGGCATTCCACAGACCGGTACCGCAAGGTCATCTACCGCTGCAACCGCAAGTACAATGGCGAGAAATGCGGGACTCCCCACGTCACGGAGGACGAGGTCAAGGCGGCGTTCGTGTCGGCTTACAACCAGCTGGTGACCGAGAAGAAAGAGATCATCGCCAATGCGGAGATTATCCGCAGGACGCTCTGCGCTACCGACTCCCTGCGGGAAGAAAGGCAGAAGCTGGAGGACGAGATGTTGGTACTGGTGGAGATGACGCAGAGCATCGTAGCAGAAAACGCCCGCATCGCGCAGGACCAGGACGAGTACCAGAATCGATACGATGGACTGGTTCAGAGGTATGAAACGGCAAAGACGCGGTACGATGAGGTGGCAACCGCCATCTCCGCCAAGGAAGCGCAGAGCGAAAGGCTGGTGGACTTTATCAGGATGCTGAAAAAGCAGGACGGCTCCATTGCAGAATTTGACGAACGGCTCTGGGGCTGCATGGTGGACTTCGTGACGGTCGGCAGGAAAAAGGAAATCACGGTCACCTTCCGCGATGGGACGGAGATTCAGGCATAACAGAATAATGGCGAAACTGGCATTCGGCTTCGGCCGGGTGTCTTTTTTCTCCGATGGATTGAAAATGTGGAAATAAAGTGATACAATAAATTGTACGGATAGGATAATTTATTTCAAAGGACATGGGCAGGTGAGGGGCAATGTTGAAAAACAACATAGAAGTCGATGTAAAGGTCAAATGCATAGAAGCGGAAACTACACAGGCAAAACTCGCCGAAGATATCGGTACCACGCCGTCTTATGTGAATCGGCTGATTAAGAAAAGCGAAAAAATTGTAAATAAGACGTTCATACAGATGCTTGAATCCTTGGGGTATGATGTCGAATTGACTTATGTGAAGAAAGAATAATCCGAAAGGAGCAGCTTGTTCATGGGTGAGAAAGTATATAAACCTATAGTGAAAGATGGAGATCATCTTATTCGCTCCAAGGATAATCCTGATCGCGTGAGGGGATTGACACGGGATGAGAATAACCAAAACCCTGATATTATTGAATGGGAAGAATACGATATTGATGATTTAATAAACGATGATTATGAACCATACCCTTATGAGGAGCGCCGTGTTCGGCTTACACCGGAGCAGGAGGAATTTGCCCAGCAAGTTGGCGAAGCCTTGGGAGCGGCTATTGTTGCAGGAGGTATTTTCCTGTTCCGAAATGTTGTTTCTCCATGGTGGAAGAACACAGCATGGCCTTGGATTAAAGAAAAAGGACACAGAATAAAAAGCAAGGTTGGTGGGAAAACAGAGCAGAAATCTTCCTTTACCACAAAAACTGCAATAATGGAGAAAACCAAACCTGACAGGCGACTTGAAGAAGTTTCAACACAAATCGATAAGGCTTTTGAGCAGCTCTATTTTGATATGGATGAAAATGAAGCCAAAACGCACATGATGCGTCTGGTTTACCATATGCTCGGAGTAGTTAATGA
Source organism: Lachnospiraceae bacterium UBA7060 (assembly GCA_002493835.1). Classification (GTDB taxonomy): domain Bacteria; phylum Bacillota; class Clostridia; order Lachnospirales; family Lachnospiraceae; genus UBA3282. The sequence continues at coordinate 2,255 of DLAA01000031.1, forward strand.
AATCCGTATTATCAGTAATGCCCGCATTCGTAAGGACTGCGAATCGGAAGAAGGGTGTATTGAACGTCAGAAAGAGGCTGAGAAATTTCTTTCAAGGAAAGTGGCTTTTGAACTTGACCAGTTACTCTCAAACGAGAATCTACGACTGGATTTAAACACTTCCAGAGAATTATTTTCATTGACTGGCGGAGGTGTTCGTCTCAATGGTGAGTATGTTCCCGTACAAGCTATTAAGATAGATGAAGCGTTAAAAGCTATCACAATTTCGGAATAAGAAAAGTGTAATTGATTTTATAAAAAGGTGATTTATATGAGAGGCAATGTTAAAGTAATAAAATTCACTGCGTTTGTGTCAATCTTGTTTTTGGCACTAACTTATTTTACTACGGTAAACATGGAAACACATATGCTTGAGTTAAATACGATATGGTTTTCAAATAATTTCGTCCTTACAATATTTGGAGGAGCTTTTGCAAGTATGCTCGTTGTTTTGATTTGCGAGGTGCAAAAATATATCACAGCAAAGGCATCTGTTGAGGAATATATTTTTTATCAGGCACTCTATCTGTATCAGGCATTATTTTTGATGAAACAAAACATATGTGATTATCAAAGAAATACAGAAGCTGGTGTTCCGGATAATCTTTTAGATGAAACATCAAGAATGATTCAAAGTGAGATTTTTGCATTGCAGAGTACTGATTATGCACCGTTCAAACAAAAAAATCTCTTGCTAACAGCACACCAGAAGTTTTGCAGGGAAACAGCAATAGATTTTCAGCCCATTTTGAAAGGTTGCAATGCAGTAAAAATTGCAATCAATAAAGTGAAAATTGATTATTTGCAGCAGAATGTTTTAAACAGAATTGTTACTTCTGCAGATGAACCGCTTCAAACAGTATTGTCTATCCAGCTTGGTAGAGTTTCAGATGCTTTAAGGAAAGTTGATGAATATCTGAAAGATATTGATAAGTATTGTAACCAGCGATATGATTGGGAAAAACAAAGAGAACAGATACATTCCAACTATGTGAATATATTTGAAGCATGGAATTTTGAAAAAGAGTTCCAAAAAGAAACCTAGCCTAAAAACCATATATTCCGCAATGGTGCATACGGCATCGTTATGATGAGTATGCAAAATGTACCTATGCGGATAACATCGTTAAGGAAAGAAGCAAAAAGAGATCCAGCGGCATTTGCACCAAAAATGCACCAAAGGGCAGGCTTGGGTGCAAATTTTAGAGGTTCGTGTAATTGTATCATTTTAGACATGGCAACAGATCCCGCCGCAGGGATCGGGAATTTCTATGGCTGTCTGCCGGAGGGAATGAAGGAAAGCAGGCTGTACGGGGCGGAGCTTGACGGGCTGACCGGGCGCATCGCAAAACAGCTCTACCCTCATGCAGATATAAAAATCACAGGCTTTGAAAATACCAATTATCCCAATGATTTTTTTGACGTGGCGGTTGGAAATGTGCCTTTCGGACAATATAAAGTGTCTGACAGGCAGTATGACAGGCATAATTTCCTTATCCATGACTATTTTTTTGCAAAGACACTGGATAAGGTCAGACCGGGCGGCATTGTCGCTTTTGTCACTTCAAAGGGGACAATGGACAAGAAAAACCCGGAAGTGCGGAAATACCTTGCACAGAGGGCAGAGCTGTTAGGGGCGGTCAGGCTCCCGAAC
>DLAA01000031.1:4291-4489 GCA_002493835.1 Lachnospiraceae bacterium UBA7060
GGGTACGGAGGTCACTTCGGACATCCTGTTTTTAAAGAAGCGTGACCGGGTCATGGACATAGAGCCGGACTGGGTGCATCTGACGGAAAAAGACGGCATCTTGATGAACCAGTATTTTGCAGACCACCCGGAGATGGTATTGGGGAAAATGGAGATGGTTTCCGGGGCGCATGGCATGGAAAGCGCCTGCCTGCCGGA
>DLAA01000100.1:0-3474 GCA_002493835.1 Lachnospiraceae bacterium UBA7060
ATCAGCAGGGATAATCCGTTAAATGAGATCAAGGACAGCACGAAATTGATCATCACTCCCCATATGGCGTGGGCAAGCACGGAGGCAAGGGAGCGTCTGGTAGCCGAAGTGGCGAAAAATATTCAGGCGTTTCTGGATGGGGAAGACCGGAACATTGTCAATAAATAATCTGACGCAGAAGGGAGAATAACATGGGAATTGTGATTGAAAATGCTCTGGTGGTACTGCCGGAAGGTGCGGAGGATGTGATTCGGAAGACATCGATTTATATCGAGGGGGAAAAAATAACCGGGATAGGGGACAAGCCGGCGGGCTTTACCGCGGATCAAGTGATCGACGGGACGGACAAGCTGGTGATTCCGGGGCTGATCAACTGTCATACGCACTCTTACATGTCCTTTATGAGAAACGTGGCGGATGATCTTTCCTTTATGGATTGGTTGTTTGGCACGATTGATCCGATTGAGCAGCAGATGACGGACGAAGATACCTACTGGGGAGCAAATCTGGCGATCATTGAAATGATGAAGAGCGGAACCACCTGCTTTAACGATATGCAGATGAACATTCATCAGACCACCCGGGCGGTGAAGGAATCCGGCATGCGTGCGGCGATCTGCCGCGGCCTTGTGGGGAGCGGCAATGACGAGGCGGGGCAGATGCGTCTGCGTCAGGCGTACGAGGAGCGGGATGCGGCTGCGGACTGCGACCGGCTCACCTTTAAGCTGGGCCCTCATGCGCCTTATACTTGTGACGACGAGTTCTTAAAAATCGTGGCGGCCGAGGCCAAAAGAGAAAATATGGGCATTCATATCCATCTTTCGGAGAGCGAGAGTGAGATATCACAGATTCAGGAAAAGTATGGCTGTACGCCGATTGCGCTGGCAGAGAAATGCGGTATTTTTGATGTGCCCGCCATCGCGGCGCACTGTGTGCAGGTGACGGATGAGGATATTGAAATCTTAAAACGAAAAGATGTCAGCGTTGTGACCAATCCGGCCAGCAATATGAAACTGGGGAACGGGTTTGCGCCCATTGCAAAGATGCTTGATGCGGGTGTTAATGTGTGTCTGGGAACGGACGGCGCGGCCAGCAACAACTGCCTTAACATGTTTCATGAGTTAAGCTTGCTGACGCTGATCCATAAGGGCATGGGAAAGACACCCCAGTGCGTCAGCGCGAAAGAGGGGTTCCGCATTGCCACCATCAACGGGGCGAAGGCGCTGGGGCTGGAGAAGGAAATTGGTTCCATTGAGGTGGGTAAGAAAGCCGATCTGGCAATTCTTGACTTGAACACACCGTCCCTCACGCCCAGAAATAATCTGATTGCCGGGCTGTCTTATTCCGCCAACGGTTCCGAAGTCGATACGGTGATCATTAACGGAAAAGTTACGATGGAGAACCGCAAAATCCTGACGATGGACGAGAAACTGGTCTATGCTAAGATTCAGGACATTATCGTCAGAATGGGACTTGACAAGAAAAGCTACTGATAAATTTATGGCATTGTTTCCAAATATTTGATATAATTTAGAAGAAGAATATTATACTTGGGGGGAGGGGAACGGATATGCTGGCAACATTGATACCATTTTTTGATAAGGAAATGAAAGTTTCAGCTTATGCGCTGGCGTCGCAGAAGGAGAACAGCCTTCTGAATCCGCTTATTTTTGGCTCAAGAAGTCCGAACGGTCTAGCAGAGATTGAGGGACTGGATATCGTACACAATATTGGACTCGACACATTGTCGCCAGGGACAGACGTACTGATTCCGGTGAGCCATATTGCAGTATTCTCAGATCTTGAGTCGCAGTGCGATGAGTTCCGCGGTAGAGTGGTGTTGGTATTTAACGGTGAAGTGGAAAACAATGAGGGTTATAGAAATCGCTTTTCACAATTAAAGAAAAAGGGGTATAAGCTGGCAATGTCGAAATTGCCTGCAAGCCGATATGAGGAGAACAAAGAACTGCTAAGTTTAATGGACTTTGTCATTCTGGATCAGAAAGAGGTGGATCTTTCTACCACAAAAATTTATTTTAGAAGACAGTATCCTTATATAAAGATTTGCGTGGGGAATATTGATCGTCAAGAGATTTTTGACAGTATTAAGGATGATGAAAATTTTTATTTATTTGAGGGCCAATTTTATCGTATCCCCATTACAAAAGGCGAAACAGAAGTTTCACCGTTAAAGGCTAATTATCTACAGCTTATGAATATTGTAAATGATGCAGATTTTGAGTTGACAGAGGCGGCGGATGTGATTGGTCGTGACACTGCTTTAGTAGTGGAACTTCTAAAGATGGTAAATCATATCGCGATAAATTCCCAGGTGACCTCGATTCGTCATGCAGCAGCGATTTTGGGCCAGAAGGAATTAAAAAAGTGGATTAACACTGTTATTACAAAGGAGCTTTGTGCAGATAAACCGAATGAAGTTGCCAGAACATCTATGCTGCGTGCGAAATTTATGGAGTGTCTGGCACCGGTATTCGGTCTTGGCCAGAAGTCCGCGGAAGTTTTTTTGATGGGACTGTTTTCTATTCTAAATATTATTTTGGGGATGCCCATGGAAGAAGCGCTCAAGAAGATTACAGTCTCTAAGGAGATTGAGGATGCGCTGGTGCGGGGTAAGGGAGATTTGGCTAATATTTACTCCTTTGTAGTGAGTTATGAGGCAGCGGATTGGCAGGAAGTCTGCAGACAGCTTATTGTGCTGAACGTGGATACGGACACGATTTATCAGGCTTATACAGAGACGGTCTGTTGGTACAAGGAAGTATTTTATGAGACGAGCCGCGTATAAAAACTTATGATGTTATAAAGGTCGTCGTTATTGGAACATTTCCTAAATATGACAAAAATGATGGCACTGCGGCGGAGATGCTGTATGCCGCAGGCATACTCTTAATGTTCGATGTTGAGCGACGATTTTTTATAAGACAAAAGTGATGATAGGACAGACGACCATCACTATAATAAAAATTCGGCTGATAATGATTGAAGGAGGACACTATCATGAGCAGTGAAATCAGAGACATTAATCTTGCCGAATCCGGTGAGAGAAAGATCGAGTGGGTGAAGAGAAACTGTGACCTGCTCCGCACCTTGGAAAAGGAGTTTTCCGAGAGTAAGCCTTTTGCAGGCAAGAAGGTAACGCTTTCCGTACACTTGGAGGCGAAGACCGCATATTTGTGTCTGGTGCTTGCCGCAGGCGGCGCCGAGATGTATGTGACGGGATCAAACCCGCTTTCTACTCAGGACGACGTGGCGGCGGCGCTTGTTAAAGCGGGACTTGAGGTACATGCTTGGTACGGTGCGACGCAGGAGGAGTACGAGACGCACATCCGTCATGTGTTGGAGGCTGAGCCGAATATCATTATTGACGACGGCGGCGATCTGGTGACGATGGTGCACACACAGATGCCGCATTTGATTCCCAACATCATTGGCGGCTGTGAGGAGACCACCACC
>DLAA01000100.1:3771-17525 GCA_002493835.1 Lachnospiraceae bacterium UBA7060
TGTGAGGAGACCACCACCGGCATCATCCGGCTGGAGGCGATGAACAATGCGGGAGAGCTGAAATTCCCCATGGTGCGCGTCAACAATGCGGCATGTAAACATTTCTTTGATAACAGATACGGCACGGGGCAGTCTGTGTGGGACGGCATCAACAGGACCACGAACCTGATCGTGGCAGGCAAGATTGTTGTTGTGGCAGGCTACGGCTGGTGCGGTAAAGGCACGGCTATGAGAGCGAAAGGTCTGGGCGCGCGGGTAATCGTGACAGAGATTGATCCAATCAAGGCGATTGAGGCAGTTATGGACGGTTTTGACGTGATGCCTATGCAGGATGCGGCTAAGGTGGGCGATTTCTTTGTTACTGTAACCGGCTGTGATAAAGTAATCGACAAAGAAGATTTTGCCGAGATGAAAGAGGGCGCGATCCTCTGCAATGCGGGACATTTCGACTGTGAGATTGACATGGCGTGGCTGAAAGCGAACGCGGTGGAAACCCGAGAACAGCGCAAGAACATTATGGGTTATAAACTGCCTACGGGTCAGTGGATTTTCGTGCTCGCCGAGGGCCGTCTCGTAAATCTGGCAGCAGGCGATGGACATCCGGCTGAGATTATGGATATGAGCTTTGCGATTCAGGCGCTTTCCGCGAAGTATCTGGTGGAGCATGCAGGCGAGCTTACCGAGAAGCTGATCGATGTGCCGGAAGAGGTAGATAAGGATGTGGCGAAGAGAAAGCTGGCATTCCTTGGGAAAGAGATCGATGTGTTGACACCGGAGCAGGAGAAGTATTTGAACAGTTATACCGTGTAGGGTAAGAAGAATACGAAACTCGAAATAAGTGTAAAAATAGCAGAAATACAAAAAAGAGCTGTCGTTTTAACGTATTATAATTCGCAAAACGCAGCTCTTTATATTATTCTGAAAATTATGACAGCATGAACCATTTAGGGGAAAATTTAAGAAGGCTGCCGGACTGACGCTCCATCAATACCGGGAAAAGTATGGGGTGAAGGAATTTTTGGCAAAATACTGCTATTGAGTATTTTGTGTGCACCAACTGTATATGTAATCGATATTTCGTAGAAATATACGAGCAATCATGATTGCTTTTGGAAAGAAAAGCGGATATACTATAAGCATAAGAGGGTCGTCGATGTAGAAGCGGAGGAAGATCTTTTATGGCAAGAACGGTGGGAATCGGACATCAGGATTTTGAGAAAATCCGAACGATTGACAATTTTTATATTGACAAGACTCATTTTATCAAAGAGTGGTGGGAATCCGATGATGAAGTGACGCTGATTGCACGTCCGAGGAGATTTGGCAAGACCCTAAATATGAGCATGCTGGAGAAATTTTTCTCTGTTGACTACAGTGGCAGGGGAGAGTTGTTTCAGGGACTGCAGATATGGGAGGAAGAAAAGTATCGGCAGTTACAGGGGACATATCCGGTTATATTTTTAAGCTTTGCAGATATTAAGGAGGAAACGTTCGATCAAGCATATCAAAAGATATGCAGAAGCATTCAGATGCTATATAACCGATTTGATTTTCTGTTAAATGGGGGGCTTCTTAACGAGAATGAAAAAAGAGAATTTCAGAGAATGGCTGCTGATATGGCGGGTGATGTGGCATCCCTGTCGTTGAAAATACTTTCTGATTATTTGTATCGGTATTACAGGAAAAAGGTGATCATCCTTATGGATGAATATGATACACCGATGCAGGAGGCCTATGTGGGCGGGTATTGGAAGGAGATGACTGTCTTTATCAGAAGCCTGTTTAACTCTACTTTTAAGACGAATTCTTATCTGGAGCGTGCCGTGATGACAGGAATTACCAGAGTCAGCAAGGAGTCGGTCTTCTCTGATTTGAATAACCTGAGAGTAGTGACGATCACATCAGAAAAATATGCGGACTGCTTTGGTTTCACGGAAGAAGAGGTTTTTGCTGCGTTGGACGAGTATGGGTTATCTGACAGACAGCATCAGGTGAAACAGTGGTATGACGGTTTTGCCTTCGGTACAAAAAAAGACATCTACAATCCATGGTCCATCGTTTATTATCTTTCTGAAAGAAAGCCGGGCACATATTGGGCGAATACCAGCAGCAATAGTCTGGTAGGAAAGCTGATCCGGGAGGGAAGTCCAGGAATCAAGATGACGATGGAGAAATTGCTGCGGGGAGAAATCTTTCAGACAACATTGGATGAACAGATCGTATTTAACCAACTGGACCAGGGAGACAGTGCAGTGTGGAGTCTGCTGCTTGCCAGTGGGTATTTGAAAGCGGTAGATTGTGAATGGAATGAGGACTGGTTGGAGCCGACGTACAGCCTGCAGTTGACCAATTTGGAAGTACAGCTCATGTTTAAGCGGATGATCGGGGGCTGGTTTGGAACATGCCGGGAAGTTAGCAATGCTTTTTTGCAGGCACTGCTGACAGACGATGTTAAAGGTATGAACACTTATATGAACAAAGTGGCGCTGCAGACATTCAGCTATTTTGATACGGGGAAGAACCCCTCGGAGGAAGAGCCAGAGCGGTTTTACCATGGTTTTGTGCTTGGTATGATGGTAGAGCTGGCGGACAGGTATGTCCTGACTTCCAACAGGGAGAGCGGATATGGCAGATATGACGTGATACTGGAGCCTAAAAGGCAGCAGGATAATGCCATTATTTTGGAATTTAAAGTGCAGGAGGAAGAGGAGAAGGAACTGGCTGATACAGTGCGGGAGGCATTGCGGCAGATAGAGGAGAAGGAGTATCAGGCTGGTCTTACGGCAAAGGGAATCCCTTTGGAGCGTATATGGAAATACGGGTTTGCCTTTTGTGGGAAAAAAGTATTAATTGGAGAGTGAATGATGAGTGAGAAGTTTCAAAAATTTTCGGAAGGTTTATTACAATATTTGAACGACAGCCCTACGGCTTATCACGCCGCAGAAAACGCGGCGGCATTGCTGCGGGAGAAGGGTTTTCAGGAATTAAAGGAAACGGAGAGCTGGTCTCTTCAAAAGGACGGCAGATATTTTGTCGTAAAAAACAGCTCGGCGGTGATTGCCTTTATCGTAGGGAATGGGGATTTGGCGAAAGAAGGGTTCCGCATCATCGGCGCGCATACGGATTCCCCAACACTCAAGATTAAGCCTGGGCCATGTACCGTGACCCCGGACGGTTATGTGAAAGTGAATGTGGAAATTTATGGCGGTGCCATTCTGCAGACATGGTTTGACAGGCCGCTGGCTGTGGCCGGACGTGTGATCGTAAAGGAGAACGGTGCATTGCGAGAAAGGCTGATTCGGATTGACAAGCCTGTTTTTGTGGTTCCGAATCTCTGTATTCATTTTCACAGGGATGTGAATGAAAAAGGCTCCTGCAACAAACAGACGGAGATTCTGCCGCTTTTGTGCATGAAGGAGGAGGGGTTGGAAAAAGAGGGGTATCTGCCCGCTCTCATTCAGGAGGAAACGGGCATAGACAAAGCGGATATGGTGGACTATGAGCTGTTTCTGTATGAGTATCAGAAGGGTATTTTTATGGGGAAAAAGCAGGAGTTTATCTCGGCCCCGCGACTCGACGATCTGTCCATGGTCTATGCAGGGCTGACTGCATTGACGGAGGCGCAGGCAGGAGCGGGCTGTCAAGTGTTTGCCGCTTTCGACAATGAGGAAGTGGGGAGCACCACCGCACAGGGAGCCAATTCCGGGTTCCTGCTGCATATCCTGAACCGCATCTGTAAAAATCTGGGGATGACTGACGACGCGTATTTTCAGACGGTCGCCAATTCGACTTCGATCTCAGCGGATCTGGCGCATGCGGTACACCCTAACTACAGTGATAAGCATGATACAGAAAACCGCCCCGTGTTAGGGGGCGGCCCTGTGATTAAATATTCTGCGTCTCAGCGGTATGCCACGACTGCGATGAGCGCTGCTTATTTTATGGAGGCCTGCGAGCGCGCCGGTGTCCCCTGCCAGAAATTTGTGAACCGCAACGATATTGCAGGTGGCTCCACCATCGGCCCCGCACTTTCCGGTCTGACTACGATTCCCACGGTGGATATGGGTGCGCCGATTCTGGCGATGCATTCCATCCGAGAATTTGGTGCGGTTGTTGATAACGTTTATACAAAACAGGCGTTTGCGGCGTACTATGGGAATGAAAATGAGAATGTCAGCACGCTATGAAAGGTTCTCCAAAATAATCTGGGCGTAGGCCTTTCGACCTTCGACACTTAAGTGGATGCCGTCCGAACAAAGCCACTCCGCATGTTCCGAGGCGGCCTGCGACCAATCAATGATATGGACATTCTCGTTATCTTCAGCGAGCTTACGGATTGTTGCATTGGAATCCTCTTGCCAGCTCAGCTCCCTTCCGTAAACGGTGACCCAGTAAATTGTCCTGCCGCTCCCCAGCCGGTCAATCAGTCCCTGGCCCAGGGCCGTATCGAATGGGCCGTTGGTTCCAAGTCCGATTACGACTGTCTGATTTAATGTATTTTGCTGTTCCAGTGTATCGAGCACACCGTCAGCTTGGGTAACCTGTCTGGACACCTTCGCGTCAATCACGCAGTCCGGCAGCATTTCCTGAATGGACGGTGCGGCTCCCAGCATAACGGAATCACCGATCATTGAAACAGACACAGCTTCCACCACATTCTCTGTCTGTGCCGGTGTCTCCTCAGCCGCCTGTACATGCATGGCTGTACTTAACAGGAGCGCAGGTACGAAAAGAGTGCGCAAAGTCATTACAACCTTTTTTACATCATGTGTTTTCAGGGTTTTTCTTATATTCACAACTTTCCTCATTTCTGCGCAAAAAAATTTTCCTTCACACAATTTTCTACAAAAAAATCATGCCGGATGTTTTGCACCATACAATATATGCCAGATATGCATTATAATATGTCTTTTTTTAAAGTGCAATCATTTTGTTCGGTTTTATAAGAGTTTGAATTAAATGATAGATATATATTGACAAATTTTGTTTACAGACGTAGACTATATACAACGGAAGTCTACAGCTGTAAACATTAAAGGGAATAGAGTTAATATGGAGGTGTACATGAAGGATACGAAAATATCGGATGCAGAGTTGGAAATATTGGAAACGCTCTGGGCGGCGGGGGAGGCGCTTAACGCTAACGAGATTCGCGCGCGCCTGAATCAGAAGAAGGATTGGGAGCGTACCACGGTATTGACGCTGATCCGCAGATTGTTAGATAAGGGCGTGATTGTACAGGAAAAACGGGAAGTTTATTATTATTCTCCTCTGGTGGATCGGGATGACTATGTGAAGGAGGAGACGAAAAGTTTTCTAAACAAGTTTTTTAAGGGGAAAGCCAAAAATTTGGCGGCAGCGCTCCTTGAGGATGAGGATTTGAGTAGAGAAGACATTGAGGAGCTGCGTGCGTATTTTCGGGATAGTTTTCGGTAGAACAATAAGTGTTCGACAGAGAGGAGAGGGGACTTATGAATCAAATATTTCATGTGATTTTGTCGTTATCAATATCCGGGAGTTTGATCGGGCTTTTGATTCTGTTGATTCGCTCGTTTACCAGACGTTTTACTGCGAAGCGATGGACATTTTATCTTTGGCTGATAATGCTTGTGCGATTGCTTGTGCCGATTCATGCGGATGTGAATTTCATGGGGTGGTTGTCAGCGCTGCCAGTGGAGACGAAGAACTGGCAAAATAATGAGAATGGGAGCCAGTCTGCCGGGAGTGGGGAGCCGGTGTTTGATGCGGCGGCGGAGAATTTCTCAGAAACAGAGATAGACGAAGGCGGACATATTGAAAATGCGGATGCTGTGTCTGGGACGGCGGATGTGAAGCAGGCAGAAGTGGACTCAGATAGAGAAGAAAATGAGGATACAGGGAGAATGTCAGAATCAGCGGAGGGAAGTGACCGGAGAGCGGATATTTTCAGAATATCAGGTATGATCTGGCTGCTCGGTGTATTTCTGACGATTATATACAGAATTTACACTTATCAGCGTTTTGTCAGAAAGACTTTCGCAGATTGTGTGCCTGTGAGTGATCAGAGGGTATGGAACAGGAGCGGCAAAATCCGAATGAGGCTTGGCATCAGCCGGGAAATACCACTTTATGAAAGTAAGACGGTGGGCTGTCCTATGCTGATTGGACTCAGAAAGCCGTATATTGTACTGCCGTCAAAGCTTCTGGCGGAAATGGCAGGAAGGGAAAATGATATTGGCCTGATTTTACATCACGAGCTGATTCACTATATGAGAAAGGATATCTGGTACAAGTGGCTGTTTCAGGCGGCGCTATGTATTCACTGGTTTAATCCGGTTCTGTATTTGTTTAACCGCAAATTCAATGCGGACTGTGAGCTGGCATGTGACGAGGCAGTATTGACATTGTTAACGGAAGAAGGGCGCAGGATTTATGGCAATGTACTTCTGAATGCGGCGGAATACAGCTTTACCTGTTTTAAAAATATACCCATGATGACCCTGGTTGAGGAAAAACACACTTTGAAAGAGAGGCTGCGAAGCATCGCACAGTATCACAAAACAGGAATTTTAACCAGTCTTTGTGCGCTGTTTGTCTTAGCAATGCTTGCGGTGACAGCGGTGCTATGCGGCGTGGCACAAGTCAATGCCGATTCAGGGGAAGTGTTTGTGATGCGCAACGATTCTCCGGGTTTTATAGACTGGATAATGGGAAATATCAAAGACACTTCTTTTACAGGGCCAATGGTGGTAAATAGTAGAGGAAATTCTTATTGGATGTATGATGATGACGCGCTGATTGCGGGTGAGAGTGAGAACGATATCTGGCGTGCGTGGAATTATTACGGAGGGGAGAAAAAAGCGAATATCGGTAAATTTGTCTTAAACGGTTCTGATGTGCTGTGGATTGTATATGCCAATAAAGAGACTACTTTGGAGCTGACGTCAAAATTTACGCTGCGTGATGGCCGTTTTAAAATCGTACAGGTTATGCCGGATCAGACGGTACAAGTACTGAATGAGGGCGGAGAAGAGATTTCCGGGAAGATCACTCTGCCTGAAGGAAGAAACTGCTTTAAGCTGGTCGGACAAAAAGCACGTCTGGTGGATTTTCAGGCATCGTACAGCGGTGAAAACCAAAAGGATATCGACGGTATTTTTCACAGTGAAGCGGAAGAGTATGCTTATCGGGTAAAAACCGGACGGGAACCGCTCGACATGGCAAGACTGGATGAAATCGGTGTTTATCTGGAAGCAAAGGAAGTGAGTGAGCTTTACCGATGTGCCTGGGAAAGGGATATTGTGTTATCGGATGATAACTGGCAAAATTTGTTTCTCTATTCTGATGCGGAACTGACAAGCCGCTATCTGCTGGAGGCGCTGCAGGATGGCAAAATTAAGGAGTTTGACAGCCGAATGCTCGTAAAGATTGCCCATTTAATGGATGGCAAAACGGTAAGTGAGTGCTTTCGATATCTGTTGGAACAGGGAAAGGTTTCGGAATCGGATTTGGAGAATATTTTTATCTACTCTAATGCTGATTTGTCCGGGCAATATCTGATTGAAGCGTTACTAAAGGGAAAGGTGAGCGGGCTTAGCGGAAGATTTCTTAGCGATGTGAGTGTACGAGTGTCGTCAGAAAATCTGACGGATATTGTGTTGGCGCTCGGCAAAGAAGATTTGACATTTGAAAATTTGCGGGATAGTGTGTTTCCATATCTGGGAGGAGAACAGAATATGCAATGTGTCTGCCACTACATTGATTTAGGAAATATTCTGACGGATTTCCAGCTGCAGGAAGTCAAACCGTATGTTTCGGAAAATAATTATTATCGGATTATAGAATACAATGGGAAACAGAAGTAGGAAAAAATGAGAGAGGAAGGGCTGTCTGGGAACGGGCAGCTCTTTTCTGCTTATGGAGGTATTGCAAAAAAGGATGGCATGTAGTTGGAGATCAGTATATAATTACGGGGTAGGAAAATATAAAAAAAAGATGTTTAGAGGGTTTGTAAGGAGTAATCTATGGAAACGAACACAAAAACTTATCGATCCGGAGAATTATTGAAAAGATTTCTTCCCTATTATAAAAAATACTGGAAGATTGTTATTCTGGACCTGTGCTGCGCGGCGCTGACAACGGTCTGCGAGTTGGTTTTGCCAATGATCATCCGTTTTATCACCAATACGGGTATGAATGACTTGACTTCATTGACTATAGCAGTCATATTTAGGCTGAGCGTTCTTTATTTATGTCTGCGGATTGTGGATACGCTGGCGAATTTTTACATGGCGTATACGGGCCATGTTATGGGGACACAGATTGAGACGGATATGCGGCGGGACGCCTATTCTCATCTGCAGAAGCTGTCGGATACCTACTATAATAATACGAAGGTGGGACAGATCATGGGGCGGATTACCAACGATCTGTTTGATGTGACGGAATTTTCGCATCATTGTCCCGAGGAGTTTTTCATTGCCGGAATCAAGGCGGTGATTTCTTTTATTATACTGGCGCAGATCAGCCTTTCTCTGACGGTTATTATTTTTTTGGTAGTACCTGTCATGGCGGTGACCTGCATTACTATCAATTTGCGTATGCGGGAAGCTTTTCGCAGACAGCGGGTGCAGATCGGTGAATTGAATGCCCGCATTGAGGACAGCCTTTTAGGGCAGAAGGTAGTGAAGGCGTTTGCTAACGAGGAGAAGGAAAAGGAGAAATTTGAGGAGGATAATCTCAATTTCTATCGCATAAAAAAAGAGACTTACAAATTTATGGCATTTTTTCAGACTACGACAAGGGCATTTGACGGCTTGATGTATCTGGTGCTTTTGGCGGCGGGTGGTATTTTTATGGTGAACGGAAAAATCGCGCCGGCAGATCTTGTGGCTTATGTGATGTATGTGACGACATTGATTGCCACCATCCGCAGAATCATTGAGTTTGCGGAGCAGTTTCAGCGGGGTATGACGGGGATCGAGCGTTTTGTGCAGATTATGGACAGCGATATTGAGATTTTTGACGAGCCGGGCGCAGTGGAGTGTGTGGATCCGAAGGGGAATATTTCTTTCCGCAATGTCAGTTTCGAGTATCCGGACGATCACAATGTAGTGTTTCGGGATCTGAATCTGGATATTAGAGCAGGAGAGAAAGTCGCTATTGTGGGACCTTCCGGCGGAGGTAAGACGACATTGTGCAATTTGATTCCGCGCTTTTATAATATCGACGAGGGAGAGATTTTGCTGGATGGAGAGGATATCCACCGGTATACGCTTAAGAGTCTGCGTCGAAATATCGGTATGGTGCAGCAGGATGTTTATCTTTTTTCTGGAACGGTCTATGAGAATATTGCCTATGGAAAGGATCAGGCCACGAGGGATGAAGTGATTGAGGCGGCAAAGCGCGCCGGGGCGCATGAATTTATTATCGGGCTTAAAGATGGATATGATACCTATGTGGGAGAGCGGGGTGTCAAACTCTCCGGCGGGCAGAAACAACGCATCAGCATTGCCAGAGTGTTTTTGAAAAATCCGCCCATTCTCATTATGGATGAGGCTACCTCTGCACTGGACAATGAGAGCGAATTTCAGGTGGCGAAATCGCTGGAGGCTTTGGCGAAGGGCAGAACGACCATTACCATTGCCCACAGACTTTCCAGCATTCGCAATTCTGACCGGATTCTGGTGCTGACGGAGGAGGGGATTGTGGAGGAAGGCACCCATGAGAGCCTCCTCGCCCGGGGTGGGATTTATCACCATTTCTATGTGACGGCAAATGAATTGAAATAGGGGAGATATTATGGCACAGACATTAGCAAATATTCGGATGGATGAAGAACTCGATGGTATTGGAAAACCTGAATCGTTAAAAGGAAAATTTCATATCCTGATCGTAGAGGACGACCGTCCGCTGGCTGGCGGGCTGTGCCGCGCCCTGCAAAATGACAGCACGGATACGGTGGGCTGTCATACGCTGCAGGAGGCGGATCGACTGCTCGGCGAAGGGAGCTTTGACCTCGTGGTGCTGGATGTAAATCTGCCTGACGGAAACGGGTTTGATTATCTGCAAGAAATAAAGATAAAATTTGACACAAGTGTCATAATGCTGACAGCTAACGACATGGAGACGGATATTGTGGCGGGGCTGGAGCTGGGAGCGGACGATTATATCACCAAACCTTTCAGTCTGGCGGTTTTGCGGGCGCGTGTGGAGACCCAGCTTCGGCGGGTTGCAGCGCAGCGTGGACAAACAAGTGGAGCTGCAGCCAACGCCGTAGGGGCAGACAGCGCGCAGGAGCGTGTGGAAGAGGGGTGGATTGTGGATGGTGAGTATCGGTTTCACTTTGCCCGGATGCTCTTTTTTCACGGCGAGGAACAGGTGGAGCTTTCTAAGATAGAGCAGAGGCTTTTGCGGATGCTGGTAGAAAATAAGCGTGCAACGCTGATGAGGGAGCAGCTCCTTGATTATACTTGGTCTGTGGACGCGGCTTTTGTGGACGAAAACACATTGTCTGTCGCGGTAAAACGCCTGCGGGACAAGCTGGGCGCGCAGGAACGGATCAAAACAGTGTACGGCATCGGGTATCGGTGGGAGTGAATATGGAAAGAACACCTAAGGCAACAGCTCTGCGCATTTACTGCGCTGAGCGTACACGCGCCACGCAGCTTGTCTGCGTGTGTGCATCCTATCCTTGCACTGTACTTTTATGGATATTTGTTTCTGGGAAGACATAGAGGTGCAAGTATGGGTGAGCAAACAGGAATCATTATATTGACAGTGGGTATTTTGTGTCTGGTTTTGGCAGTCATGATTGCGCTTTTAGATTTCTGTTTTAGAAGGCGGAGTCTGCGGCGCATGAACAATATGATACAGTCCGCCATAGATGGTACCTTCCGGGCGGACACTTTTGACGAATCGTTATCTGCGGCGGTGGAAAATAAGCTGGCGGAATATCTAGCGGTATCGGAGATCCAGATGAAGAAAGCGGCGGTGGAACAGGAGAAGACGAAAACGCTGATTGCGGATATCTCCCACCAGACGAAGACGCCGATTGCAAACCTTTTGCTCTATACAGAGCTGTTGAAAGAAGAGGGCGCAGGAAACAGCGAGACGACCGCGTTGTTGGAGAGCCAAGTGAAAAAGCTGGATTTTCTGATCCGGTCGTTGGTCAGGCTCTCCCGGCTGGAAACGGGAATCCTTGTACTGCATCCGCGCAAAAGCGAGGTGGCGCTGCTTTTGGAGGAGGCGAAGGAACAGTATGCGGCCCGGGCGCAGGAAAAGGGGTTGTATCTGCGTGTGCTTTCGGAGGAGGCAGGGAAAGTGACTGCCCGCTTTGACCCGAAATGGACGCTGGAAGCGCTGGGTAATCTCATTGACAATGCCATCAAATACACACAGGCGGGCGGCGTTACCGTGCGTGTCAATCCGTATGAGCTTTTTGTCTGTATCGAGGTGGCGGACTCAGGGATAGGTATTGCGGAGGAGGAACATGCCAAAATTTTTGGGCGATTTTACCGCTCGATGTCGGTTTCCGACGAACAGGGCGTGGGAATCGGGCTTTACTTGGCGCGGGAGATTGTAAGGCAGGAGTCGGGGTATCTGCAGCTTACCTCTGAGGCGGGGAAAGGTGCGACATTTTTCCTGTATCTTCCCGTAGATTAAATTCTTACAAAACTGTCACATTCTATTTGATTCTAGAAAGAATGTGGAAAGAATGCTATGAGATAATCTGTATTGTGAAGGACGATGCCGATGTGCGGAAAACTTCACGGTACAGATTTTTTTGATAAAAGGAAAGCAGGGAGGAATATAAGCATGATGATTCTGCAGGCAAAGGATTTAAAGAAAGTATACGGCTCGGGTGAGAGCGAGGTTCACGCGCTGGACGGGGTGAACATTCAGGTGGAGAAAGGGGAGTTTGTGGCCATCGTGGGCACATCGGGCAGTGGGAAGAGCACGCTCCTCCACATGCTGGGCGGGCTTGACCGCCCTACGTCGGGCGTCGTCACGGTGGATGACAAGGAAATTTTTACATTGAAGGATGAGGAGTTGACTATTTTCCGCCGCAGAAAGATCGGTTTTGTATTCCAGAATTATAATCTGGTTCCGGTATTAAACGTATACGAAAACATACTCCTTCCGGTGCAGCTCGACGGGGGCAGCCCGGATCAGGGATACATCAAAGAAATTATTGAGACGCTGGGGCTTTCGTTGAAACTTAACAATCTGCCGAACAATTTGTCGGGCGGACAGCAGCAGAGGGTGGCGATCGCCCGTGCGCTGGCGTCCAAGCCGGCCATTATTCTGGCGGATGAACCTACGGGGAATCTGGATTCCAGAACCAGTCAGGATGTGTTGAGTCTGTTGAAGGTGACAGGACAGAAGTTCTCGCAGACAATTGTTATGATTACGCACAACGAGGCGATTGCGCAGATGGCAGATCGGATAATTCGGATTGAGGATGGGAAGATCGCAGTGTGAAGCGTGCGAAAAGAAGTTCTAAAGATGTCTCGCCATAGGACGAGACACCAAGAACTTCTAGGAGTTGCTTTGCAACTCCGTTTCGCACCAGAGAATGCCAAAGAGCAGGCATTCTCCGCGCTGGAGCACAGAGAGGAGAGTAAAATATGCATGTTTCAAACAGAAAAATCATCCGCCGTCTCAGCGTAGCCAGTTTCAGGGCGGCGAAGATCAGGAATATTATTACGGTGGCGGCCATCGCGCTGACCACGATTTTGTTTACGGTTATTTTTACGGTAGTTGTGTCCATCAAATACGGATTTGAGCAGTCCAACTTCCGGCAGGTGGGCGGTTATGAACATGGTGGTTTTAAGTACCTTACAGAAGAACAGTTCGAGGAGCTGAAGGATGATCCGTTGATCAAAGAATACGGTGCAAGGATAGTCTGCGGTATGCCGGAAAAAGAACCGTTTCAGAAGAGCCATGTGGAAGTCAGCTACTGTGATGCCAATATAGCGAAGTGGATGTTTTTAGAGCCGATAGAAGGAAGCTATCCTAAGGAAGGAACAAACGAGGCTGCAACAGATCTGCGGGTATTATCTTTGCTGGGAGTGGAGCCTGTGATTGGCAATGAGTTCACTATGACTTTTATGGTGGACGGTGAGGAGACTACGGAGACGTTTACACTGTGCGGTTACTGGGACTATGATGATGTCGTTGTGGCGAATCATGTGCTGATCCCGAAAAGTCGGACGCAGGAGATTTTTGATAAATTGGATACGCAGGGAAACGACGGTATGACGGGGTTCTGGAACCTGAATGTGATGTTTAAAAACGCCTCCCACATTGAGGAAAACCTGAATACCATTCTGGAACGGCACGGTTACCAGTCGGAAGGGTTGGCTCAGGGAGATAACTATATCCGAATTGGCGTCAACTGGGGTTATGTTTCGGCGCAGTTTGAGGACGCCATAGATATTACTACGATACTTGCGCTGATCGCGGTGATGCTTCTGATCATTTTTACGGGCTATCTGATTATCTATAATATTTTCCAAATATCCGTCTCCAACGACGTGCGGTTTTACGGGCTGTTAAAGACCATCGGTACTACGGGGCGGCAGATTAAGCGGATTATCTCCCATCAGGCGTTTTTACTCTCGGTGATTGGGATTCCGATCGGTCTGGCGCTCGGATACGGGATTGGGGTTCTTATGACGGGAATTGTAGTTTCGGAGCTTAACGGCGTGGAATTGACTTATTCGGTCAGCCCTGTAATCTTTTTAGGAGCGGCGGCGTTTTCGCTGGTGACG
>DLAA01000045.1:0-6847 GCA_002493835.1 Lachnospiraceae bacterium UBA7060
ACATGGAGGTGCATATATGGCAAGGACTAAAAAAATTAACAGGGACATGGGGTTACGTCTGAAGAAAGCCCGGACTGATCAAAAACTGACCTATGAGGAACTGTCGGAAAAATCCGGCGTTTCATCGCGCTATATAAAAGAAATTGAAAATCACGGAAACGTGCCAAGCCTTGAAAAGCTGGGGCAGCTCATACGAGCCTTACATATTTCTGCTGATCCATTCTTTTATCCAACTGCACCAGCGGGCAATCTTGACTACCAAAGGCTTCTGGTCTATCTATCTCAATGTACAGAGGAACAGATAACAACCATTCTCGCCATTGTAGAAGCCTATCTTCGGACTAACAAATACCCTAAAGAATAGGATAACAGAAAGACCTTGATTTTCTTTTGAGAATTTCTGATTTATTCTGTACCAAGAAGCAGGGTGGCTTACATACAGTTTTCAGCCACCCTGCTTTATTTGCACACTTTTTTCAATATTTTTTTAACCTGTCCACTCTTGTGAACAATGCCTAATCCTTCCAAAATTTGTATGCCGTCCACAATCCCCTGGTAATATGCACACTGTTCCTCTTTATAATGGGCATGGTCAACAGCATCCATGTAATTCTCCAAAAACGACTTATTCTCCTCCGACTGTTTGCAAAGATATTCTTCAAATGCTTTTTTCTTCTTTTGCAGTTCACGATTGGCAGTTTTGGCATCCTTTGTCCGGATAACATACTCCCTGTCCTCTCTTTCACTCCGCATTTCCTCAAAAACATCTGATAATATTTCAAAAACTTCATTCATTACTATTGCTTCCTTTCTTCAATGGATATTCCGGGGTGTACATAACAAAAATAAGCAATTTTCTGTTTTCCGTCACAGATCATTGCTTAAATTTTTGTTAAAGCAATATCCGGCACCCCAAACTGTCTGTATATAGATTGGTCTGCCCGGATTTTCTTCAATTTTCTCCCGTAAGTGATGAATATGGCTCATGACAATATTGTAATCTCCAAGATATGGTTCTTTCCAAACGTTATTATATATCTGTTCTTTAGTGAATACCCTCCCCGGATTACTCGCTAACAAGTGCAAAATTTCAAACTCTATGTATGTGGTCTTAACCTCTTTTCCATCACGATATACCAATCGTTTAGATTTATCTATTTCCATTCCTTTAAATTTCAGTTTTGTTTCCACTTGCAGTTCTGCTTTTTCTTCCAGATTATCCAAAGCAGACATGACCGTATTCAACACTTCATCTTCATTTTCCTTCAAAAGAAGCAACAATAATTTAGCTATGTCATGTCCTCCTAACTTTTCACAAAACCATATTAACCAGCATTCCCGTAAGCAGGGAAAAGAGCATTACAAAAACAATATAAAAGATAAACCTTTTCATTCCGAGGACAATCTTCAATGCCCCAAGATTGGTAATCTTCGTAGCTGGCCCCGTAATCATAAACGCCGCCGCACTCCCAATGCTCATGCCATCCCACAGCCACTGCTGTAAAAGCGGGATTGTTCCGCCGCCGCAGGCATAGAGCGGCACTCCGATTGTTGCCGCCATCAGTACGCCCCACGCTTCATTTCCACCAAACAAGGTGGTAGTCACTTCTGTCGGCACATACCTTTGGAACAGCGCAGAAAGCAGGATGCCAAATAGAAAATACAGCCCCGTCGCTTTCACATTCCGCCACAGATTTTTCAGATAGCGGAGCAGGATATTCGGATCGGTATCCCTGCTCTTCGGCTCATCGAATCCCTCAAAGCGGAAAAATGATTTGTTTTGATAAAATGCCCTTACAAGCAGTCCTGCTAAAGTCCCGCATAAAAAGCAGGAAACAATGCGGACTGCAAGCACAGTCCCGCCCAGCGCCATGCTGTATAAAATGAGCTGGGGATTCAAAAGCACCGAACTCATCATAAACGCCGCCAGCCAGTCGTCACGCATACCGCTTCTGGAAAAGGAAGCCGCAATCGGGATTGTCCCATACATACACAGCGGCGAGGCAATGCCAAGAGCCGAGGCAATGGGTATGCCCATCAAGCCAAGCTTTTTATCGCCGAGTGAGCGGAACACGCCGTGGATATGATCCTTTAAAAATACCGAAACGGCAGAGCCGATGAGCATTCCCAGCACCCAATATTTAAAAATCTGTTCAAACTGGATGCCGAAATAATACCAAAGATAAATAAATTCCCGGTGGATTATCTGGCCCATTTTCTCACCCCTCTCTACATCCGGCTGCCTTTAACTTTGCATCTCGGCCCCTGCCTGAACAATCTTTTTCTTTTTTGTAAAAGGAACAATCTTCGCCTTATCCAATGCCACCATAATGGCGGGGATCAGAATCAGCTGCACAATGATGCCGGGGATAGCCGTAAGCAGCGCACCTGAAATAAACGCCTGCCAGCCGAACGGTACATTCAAAGCACCAATCATAACAACACGGGCAATGCCCCATACAATCCTCCCGCCAACCATTGCAATAAGCAGGGAACGGTACAGAGAGAATATGCACTTCCACTTTGAATGGCCATAAAGGAATCCGGCGATCACGCCGTAAGCGCACAGCTCAAACGCCATGCCGATTCCCGTAGGCATAGGTGGCATACCAAAGAGCGCAAAGCGCAGCAGCGGACAGATAAAGCCTACGATGCCGCCGTACTTCCACCCGCAGATCAGGCCGCACAGTAACACGGGGATATGCATGGGAAGCAGCATACTTCCTATCTGGGGTATCTGCCACGTTAAAAAAGGCAAAGCCAGTCCCAGTGCCAAAAACATGGCCGCTAAAACCATATTTTTGATGGTATTGTTTTTAGTAGTGTTCTCCATTATGAAACTCCTTTCGCAAAACGCAAATTGTATATGTTAAAAAAACTCTGACGTGTCAATCACTGTATGGGCGTTTTCCATGACCGCAAAATCACGGTAATACCGCTTCTCCAAGGGAATCCACAGGTCACGAAATGCAGCCAGTTCTGTTTCTCCTTCTCTTTCCCGCAGACGGCTCATCTGCCGCTCCGGGGAACAGGTCAGGAAAATACGGAAATCAGCCTGCTCCCGCAGGAGAGGATGCTGGCTGTAGCTGCCCTCTATCACGGTAAGGCTCTTTGGGTGCAGCGTGACCATTTCACCGAAGCTGCCTGTCCCGCAATGATAAGGACGGTACGAAACAGGCTGCCCCGCCTGAATCGGCTTTATGACGCTGTCCAGCAGATAGCCAAAATTCATATTGCCACCAGGCACGTTCTGCCAGTCCCTTTCCCTCTGTTCCTTCGGCAGATAAAAATCATCCATGTGGATTACATTGCAGTCAAACACCTCCGCAGCAAGCTCTCCAAACGATGTTTTGCCGCTCCCGCACCGCCCGTCAACGGAAACAAGTACGGGCTTTTTCTCCCCGATAAGCGAAGCAATCGCCGTAAGCGCAGGGAAATAAGCGGCATACTGCGTCCGCAGCAGACGGTAGCGGGGGCTATATGCCACCCGGAATGTTTCACTGTGATGAATCGGCGGGCATCCGCTGGCACGGTACTCCGAAAGCCAGTCTGCCATGCCGTGAATATCCATGCCCTCCAGCACTTGTAGCATGGTCTGCAAATCTTTTTCGCTCCCCGCAGGCTCCCGCGCTGTCAAATAAAAAAGCCTTGCCAAAATAGGGGCTGCTGTCTCCGGATTGTATTCCGGGGTTAAATGGAATCTGCAAAGACCGTTCCCAATCGGCTGGGGATTGTCCTCCGCTGCATCGGATGGGATTTCGCTCCATTCAGACAGGATTCTTTCCAGTGCCAGCCCTTCATCCTCCACGAAATGCTCTGCCCCAAATGCGCTCTGATAAGCCAGCTTCCCATAATCCTGCGGCTGCATCAAAGGGTATCTGCTTCGGTGTCCTGCCACGACTGCCTCAAATTCTTCTCCGCTCATCCGCTGATCCCGCCTCTCTCATTCAAGAACAGTCAGACGATAATGGCGGCTGCCAAGTCCGATATCCTCTGCATTTTCAAGTGTGTGCAGACCGTTACGGCCTTCCACACGGTTTATAAAAGACTCGTTCCCCTCAGATACCCACACAAGGTCGATACACGCCTGGTCTAACGCCACCGGATCAGCTGACGCCAAAATCCCGATGTCGTGCATATCGGGTTCGGCGGGATTTCCGCTACAGTCACAGTCAATGGAAAGGCGGTTCATCACGTTGATGTAGACAATGCGCTCGCCGTTTCCGAGATAATCCGACACGGATTTGCCCGCATCCCCCATTGCCTCACAGAACGCATCCTGCGCCCCGCCCCACGGGCTTGTCAGGCTTGTGCCGCCGGAATGGATCCAGCTTTTCCCCTGCGCCGAGCCAAGCCCTATGGATATGTTTTTGATAGCGCCTCCAAAACCGGCCATCGCATGGCCTTTAAAATGAGACAGCACAAGATAGCTGTCATAGTCTGCAAAAGCTGCGCCCACATAATTCTCTTTCAGCACCGTGCCGCCCTCCACAGGAAGTGTCATGGAGCCGTCCTCGTCCTGAATCTGAAAATCTGCAATCGCCGTAAAGCCATGATCCTCTGCCACCTGATAATGTGCAGCCGTAGAAGCGCGGGAGCCGCCGTATGCGGTATTGCACTCCACAATCGTGCCGTCCACGAGCTGCACCACATCCTGAATCAGCTCCGGACGCAGATAGTTGGAAGCGGGCGGCTCACCGGTAGAGAGCTTCACCGCCACCCTGCCTGTAGGCGACCACTGGAGCGCATTGTAAATCTCCACCATAGACTCTGCCGATATATCTGAGATAAAGTAAACAACCGGGGCAGATTCCTCATCTGTATTGTATTCAAGTGTGGACAAGGCAATCTCTGCCCCGCCATTCGTCATAAGCACTCCATCCGTGCCAGAATTTCCGTCAGATTCATCCGCTCTGACCGTGTCCGAATCATTCACGTCATCCCGGGATTCCTCCGGCTCTGAAGATGTCCCCGACTCCGCAGGCACTTCTTCCTGCGGCTGCGTCACTCCGGCTGTTTCTGACGGTGCAACGCTTTCCTGCTGGCCATTACTGCCGCATCCCGCAAGCAGCATGGACGTCACAGTAAGCAATGCAAATAATGTTGCCATCTGTTTTTTCATAGTTTACTATTCCTTTCTAATTTTTTTGTGCCATATCAGTGGCGTATGGAAGTTTCTTTTTGTTTATCCATTCCTCATCTATCTTTGTCCTGCCCTCGTCTGCCGAATACCGACAGCAACTTTACTGCATAATATCCCAAAAGCGCAAAAAGTGCCATGACCGCAAAATAGTCTGCCAGAAAATAAATCAGCGGTTCGGAAAAATCGTAAAAGGCAAAATGCGTCCGCATCAGCATATAGTCTACGAAATCCCTCTTGATAAAGGCGCAAATCCCGTAAGCCGCAGTTACCGCAGCCACTATACGGATAATATTAGTCCGGGCTTTTGAAGCTTTCTCTCGCCGAAATACTTTCCGCAGCATTCCTAAGATTCCCACGCCGTGAAATCCGAGATGCACCGACACAAGCACATAGCACCAGTAGGAAACCACCATATGCGCCGACCTTGCAAGGGACTGTCCGCCACCTGCGGCAAGAAAGGAAAACGCATACCGGCTCATCACCATGCCGCTAATCATAAGGGTAAGCATCATCAGGAAAATCAGGATATTGACAGCCGTTCCCAAAGCCCGGACAGTACGATAGCGTCCCCTAAAAAGGTTTGTATGCCATTTCCAGTTCAGACCGTGATGCAGCAGAAACAATATAAACATTGCGATGCCTGCCCATTCGTGAAATTCTTCCCCGATGAGGGAATATGCCATAAGCATGGGCAGGAGCGCCGTCATAATGGCATCGGTTATGATCTGCAGCTTCCGCTTCGCGGTCATTCCGTCACTCCAATCCAAGACCGTCCAGCCATTCTTCCACCGTGCCCTGCGCACTGTCTACGCTGGAGCCCCGGACAGCAAGCCCGTCAAGGAGCGCAGCATCCGGCGCAAGGGAAGCAATGTCACCCTCACTCCTGCCCAATGCGCTGCCGCCGTGTGTACAAAATGGTATGATGGTCTTTCCCGAAAAATCATATTCCTCTAAAAAGGTAAACATTGCCTGCGGCATCGTTCCCCACCAGTTCGGGTAGCCAAGATAGATAACGTCATACTGCTCCATGTTCTCCACATGGGTGGAAAGCTCTGGACGGGCATCGTTATCCTGCTCCTCCTTCGCAATATCCACCGTTTCGTCATAGTCATCCGGATAGGGGACAACCGTTTCCACTTTGAACAGATCCCCTCCCGTCAGCGAAGCGATCATATTGGCGATGGTTTCCGTATTTCCTGTCTTGGAAAAATAAGCAATCAGAACGCCGCCCGTTCCGGTGCTTTCTGTATCTCCCGGCGTTTGTCCGTTTTCTGCCCCATCCTGTGCCGATTGCGTGTCTGCCTCTCCGGCATCCGAGGAAGTTTCCGCCGCCATGTCCTCCTGCGTTTCCCCGTTCTCTGCAACTTCTTCTGCCCCGGCAATTTCTTGAGTAATTGCTCCTGACGTATCATCTGCCACGGTGTCACTGCCCGTATCCGTATTGCCGCAGGCTGTAAGCATCAACAGCATGGCAAACGATAAAATAATTGGTAAAATCTTTTTCATTCTGCTCATTCCTTTCTTGATATTTGGGCGGATGCACACGGATTTGCAAGGGAAATTTCTGCTTCGCAGCGCAAATCCGGCGCAGGAAACGCTTTAATCAGCGTTTCCTTAAATAATTTGAAATTTCTCCCATTTTCCGCTTCTATAACGCATAACCACCAAAACCGCCTTGATGCCCCAGTCACAGGCCATCGCAAG
>DLAA01000045.1:7186-19378 GCA_002493835.1 Lachnospiraceae bacterium UBA7060
CAGGCCATCGCAAGGGTAATCCCGACCACGCCCATGTTCATCCATATTCCAAAAACAACGGAAAGCGCCACCCGGCAGACCACGGACGAGAAGATGGAAGAATACAAATTAAACTTCACATCCCCCGCCGCCCTCAGACCGCTTGCCAGGGAGAACGAAAGCGGGCAGAACAGCGCATTGAACACATTATGTATCAGCTCCAACAGGATGATCAGCCGCACCGTCTCCGCACTCAAATCATAAAGCTGCAGCAAAAGCGGGGAAATCAGGAAGAAAAACACATTCCATACCACACCTCCGAGGTAAGTGATGCGGAGCAGCTTTTTCATGTAATATTTTGCGCCTTCCGCGTCTTTTGCGCCCATATACTGTCCGATCACCGTGATAAACGCAGGCCCCATTGCAAGGCAGAACAGCGCCGCCATAGACCAGAAGCTCTGCGCCGTTCCATTTGCGGCAATCTGCACGGTGCCGAACCCGGCCACAATAGAACTGAGTGCCACCTTCGCCAGCTGGAACAGTCCATTTTCCACACTGTTTGGGATTGCTATATGGAACACCCGGCGTATCATTTCCCACTGCCATGTGAAGATGCTCCGCAGACGCAGATACAGCTCATTCTTTTTATTGGAGGTCAGCACCAGCATAATCACCGCCGCAGTAACACGGGAAATCAGGGAAGGATAGGCCACGCCTGCCACCCCTGCCCGAAGCCCAAACACGCCGATGGCATTGCCCACTACATTGATGCCGTTCATCACAAAAGAGACATACATCAGCTCCTTCGTTTTCCCCATGCTGCGGTACAGCCCTGCACAGGCGTTGTAAATCGCCAGCCCCACGAAGGAATAGGCTGAAATCCGCATATAGGTCATGCCCGCATCGTAAACCGCCTGCTCCACTTCGCCGAACAGCAGCGTGAAAATGCCGCTGCCAAAAAGCAAAACTACCGCCGTCAAAACAACGGAAATTACTGTAGTCACCATCAAAAGCTGGCTTGCCGCATCAATGCCTTTTTCTTTCTCCCCGCTGCCCACATACTGACTTGCAATCACAGCGCCGCCCGCCGCCAGTGCCGAAAACACCAGAATGAACACATTATTCAGCTGATTGACAAGTGATACCCCCGAAACCACTGCGTCCCCGGCTTCTCCTGTTCCGGCATAGCTGACCATCAGCGTGTCGGCTATGCCCACTAACAGCGCTAAGAACTGCTCCGCCACAATGGGCAGCACCAGACGCATCAGGTCACGGTTGGAAAATCGCTGCCTTTCCTTAGAAATTGTCTGTTTCGGCTCTATCAGCCGACTGATAAAAGATGTTTCCACGTCTGCCTCCTGCTGCCTGAGTATCACGGCAGTTTATTGTAATCTTCTTCCGAAACCGCCCCGGCTTCTTCCGTGTCGCTGCCCACCAATATTGCCAGATGGGAAAACCAACTGTCCTTTGCAGCGCCATGCCAGTGCTTTACCTCTGCTGGAATATCCACAACATCGCCGGGATGAAGTTCCTGCGCCTCTTTGCCCCATTCCTGATACCAGCCACGGCCTCCCGCTGCAATCAGCACCTGCCCTCCGTTATGGTGGATATGCCATCCGTTATGGCTGCCCGGCTCAAAGGTCACGTTAAAAAGCGGACCCGTCTTATCCGTCAGCTGTGCCAGATACCCGCCGCCGGTAAAAGAATCCTCCGGCAACCTGTCTCCCATAGGAAATACGCTTGGATTGTTGTTCATCTGTTCATTCATGGCAGTTTGCCCTCCTTATACTTTAATTTCCTGTACTTAAACCGGCATATTCTTCACCGGAAATCCGATCAAGCCACGTCACCCCGTTCATCCCCGGATTGGTATTGATTGCGATATGGGCAAATTCGCTGTCGGCACTGCCGCCATGCCAGTGCGTTTCGCCCGGTGAGCAGAAAGCGACATCACCCGGATAAAGCACCTGCACTTCTTCGCCCTCTATCTGATGATAGCCAATCCCATCCGTCACAATCAAAATCTGACCGCCCTCATGGGTATGCCAGTTGTTATAGACTCCTTTATCAAACACTACATAGGAAAGCCCCGGCATATCCAGTACATTGCTGGAACCAAGTATGGATGAGACATAGACCGGCCCGGTAAAATTCGAGCTGTTCATTGGCGTTTCCGCACGGCTGAACATAAATCCATCGTCCGTCTTTTCCGTGCGTCCCGCATACTCCACCTCGTCCAGATTATTGTAATGCTCATCCGTGACTGAACCGCCGTTCACAATCTCATGCTCCGAATCATAGATCACAATCTGCGAAAACCAACTGTCCGGCGCTGCTCCATGCCAGTGAAGCACACCTTCTTCAATCTGGATCATATCACCTTCACGCAGGATCTGCGCTTCCTTGCCTTCCTCCTGATAATAGCCGACTCCGCCAGTTACCAGCACGACCATTGCACCATGAGTATGCCAGCCGCTTCTATTGCCCGGACCGAATACAACATGATTGGCCTGTGGATAATTATATAAATCATCATGGGGAATCAGCGTCTCAAATGCACTTCCCGATGATGTATCCAAGTCATTCTGTCCAGCCGCAAAAAAGGGAAGATCACCGACGTCCGCATACTGCCCGCCTGATTCCGTCACCGGCTCCGGTACATCGAAAGCTTCATCAACGCTTTGTGCTTCGGTTGCAGAACTATCTTGCTCTAATGCCGGAGTCGCTTCTTGTGGTGTCACCCCATCGTTCTGGCTTCCGCAGGCAGAGAACAGCATCGCCAGAGAAAGCATTACTGCCATAATTTTGATTTTTCTCATGCTTCAAGTCCCTCCAGCCATAAATCTGCTTAATTGATGCCTTTTTCTGCAAGTTCCTGCAAATCTGCTGCTGACCATCGTCCCCTGAACACCTTGCCCTCTACGATTTTAGCGGAAGGCGCGCTGGCTTTCAGTTCCCTGACCGTATCCCCGAACCCGCTGCCGCCGGAAGTCGCAAAAAGCACGATGGTTTTTCCCGAAAGGTCATAACTCTCCAGAAAGGTATTGATGATTGTCGGTGCGACATACCACCAGATTGGGAATCCAATATACAGGACATCATACTGCTTCATGTTTTCCACCCTGTTTGCAATGGCAGGGCGGATGGTTTTATCGTGCATTTCCACCGTGCTTCTTGCTTTCCTGTCGTTCCAGTTAAGGTCGGCTCTTGTATAGGGTACTTCCGGCCTGATCTCATGCATATCCGCTCCCGCCGCTGCCGCTAATTCTGTGGCAAGCCCTGCCGTTACCCCGCTTGCGCTGAAATACGCTACTAATTTTTTCTGATTGCCCATGATAAAATCCTCCTGTTTCTGATTGGCTTTCTTGTATCTATTTTACCGAATCCGAACCCCTTATATCAATTCGATTTTCGGGGCTTTTTGATAAGAAAATCTTATGCGATTGTCCTACTTGCCTAAAAAAAGACCGCACCCGCTCCCGTGCGAATGCGGCCACTCCATTATTTTGTCATTTTTCAAATACTTTCGCCACGTCCTCCAGCAGTTTTCTTATCTCCAGATGCTGCGGACAGGCCTGTTCACATTTCCCGCACTTGATACAGTCGCTCGCCTTCCCATGCCCCTGGGTATGTACCTGCCCATAATAGTAATCACTGTTCCAGTCCTTGTACTGCTTTTTGGCATTCATGTCAGCAAATAGATCCGGTATCAGTATCTTTTTCGGGCAGCCATCTACACAGTAGCGGCAGGCAGTACACGGGATAAGGTTCTGGCTCTTAAAAATCTTGCAGACCTTATCAATCGCTTGATACTCCTCATCGGAAAGCGGCCTGAAATCCTTCATCGCACTGATGTTATCCCGCATCTGTTCAAAATTGCTCATGCCGGAAAGCACCATGAACACGCCTTTGCAGCTTGCCGCAAACCGGATTGCATAATTTGCATTGCTATACTGTCTTGCACTGCCGCCACTCAGATTTTTCAGTATCCGATCTGCTTCCGGCGGCAGATTCACAAGGCTTCCTCCCTTGACAGGCTCCATCACCACCACAGGCTTGCCGTGCTTTTCGCACACTTCAAGGCACTTCCTGCTCTGGACGCCGGGATCATCGAAATCCGCATAGTTCAGCTGTATCTGAACCAGCTCCACCTCCGGGTGTTCGGAAAGGATCATATCCAGATAATCTGCGCTGTCATGGAAAGACAGCCCAACGTGCTTGATTTTACCCTCCGCTTTCAGTTCCTGCGCGATTTCATAGGCACGGCATCTTTTGAATTTCTCATAATTCACCCTGCCCTGGGCGTGCATCAGGTAAAAATCGAAATACTCAAGCCCGCAGTCCTTCAGCTGCTGCTCGAAAACATTCCTGATGTCCGCCTCGCTGTTAAAAAAGTTCATGGTCAGTTTGTCCGTGACCGTGAAACTCTCCCTGGGATAACGCTTCACAAGGCATTCCCTGACTGCAATCTCACTTTTGCCGCCCATATAGCCGTGAGCCGTGTCAAAATAAGTGAAGCCCGCCTCCATAAATAAGTCCACCATACGGCGGCACTCCTCAAAATCAATGTCTCCGCCATTCATCGGCAGACGCATACAGCCGAAACCAAATTTTTTGCTTGCCGTTACGAAATCCTGTGCCATAAAATTTTTCCTCCTATTTTTCAGCCAGCTGAGGTAAATTCCCATATTCCTCATCTGTCACCGGCTCACACCACTCGTTGCCTGTGCCCTCGCCCGGCACCTCCACAGCGATATGGGAAAACCACGAATCTGCCTTTGCCCCATGCCAGTGCTTTACATTTGCCGGAATGGTGATGACCGTTCCTGGAACCATGCTTACCGCTTCTTTCCCTTCTTCCTGATACCAGCCTTCGCCCGCAGTACAGATCAATATCTGCCCGCCGCCAGAGGATGCCTTGTGGATATGCCAGTTGTTCCGGCATCCTGGCTCGAAGGTCACATTGAATATCCCAAGCCCGCATTTTTGGGGATCTGTCAGCGGGTTCAGGAAGGACTCCCCGATAAAATATTGCGCAAACCCGGTGTTCGGTGCGCCTGTGCCGAATACGTTCTCTTTTTCAAAAACATTTCTATCAGTCGTTTTCATATCTGTTTTCTCCTATTCTCCAAAATAATTTTTGATTTCCTGCATCCGCCCCGACTGCTTTACCTGAAACGGGCAGCGGCTGTCACAGTGTCCGCATTGCACACAGGCGGACGCTTTTACCGCCAGCTTTTTATAGTGGTCTGCCGCCATCCTGTCCCCCGCCAATGCAAGGTCATAGTATTTGTTTACCAGTCCAATATCAATCCCCGCAGGGCAGGGCTGGCAGTGGCGGCAGTAGACGCAGTTGCCCGTGACCTTATCCGGCGTCAGCGTCCCGATTACGGAATAGTCCTTTTCCTCCGCACCGGCCTCTGCCGCCGCAAGCAGCGCCTCTAAGTCGGACAGGCCGCGCACACCGGGAACATTGACCATGACGCCGGGACGGTCAAGGGAATACTGTAAGCACTGTGCAAGGGTAAGCGCCCTCTTAAAAGGCGAATGCTCCGCATCCAGAAGTTTCCCGCCGTGGAAGGGCTTCATGACGGAAATCCCCACACCCTCCGCCTCGCAGCGCCGAAACAGCTTCGCCCGCTCGGAAACTGAGCCTTTCCCATATTCATCGCCGCACTCATAGTCGTAAGCCGGATTGATGGAAAACATCATCATGTCCACCGGCACAGCATCCATAATATGCTGCGCTACCTCCGGTGTATGTGAGGAGAAGCCAATATGATGCACAATGCCCTTTTCGTGAAGTTCCTGCAGATAGGCAAGCACCCCGGAGGAAACCAGCCTGTCAAAATCCTCCTGCTCGTCCACGCAATGGAGATAGCCGAAGTCAATATAATCCGTGCCGAGCGTTTTAAGCTCCCACGCAATCGTCTGTTTAATCCTGTCAAGATTGCGGCTCCACCCGTATTCTCCCTTGTCATTGTAAACCGCGCCAAAGTGCATCTGAAAATAAATTTTTTCCCGCTGCCCTGCGATGGCTCTGCCGAAAGGCGCATAGACGTTCCTTGCGCCACCGCAAAGGTCGAAAAAGTTTATTCCACTGTCAATCGCCCTGCGGATGACCGCCTCTATCTCCTGATCCGATGCACCCTGGATTCCGCCCATGCCAAGTCCGAGGACGGAAATATTTTCGCCGCCATGCGGCAATTTCCTATATTCCATGCTCTGGTCTCCTCTATACTACATCCGTTGACGCCGCCAATTCCGTCTGTGTCTTGTAATCCGCCACACGTTCCTCAAGCCTCTGTATCGTTGCCGCCAGTGCCTGTGAGCCAAGCACCATCCGCAGTGGCGCTTTTTCCATATCTGCGCTTTCGATAATACGCTGTGCCATTTTCGCCGGATCGCCCGGTGCCAGCCCTTTGGAAGCGTCCAGCATATTTAAGAATCCGTGGCAGGAATCATATTCCGGCATCAGCTTTGCCACCTTTGCACTTCCATACCGGAACTCTGTCCTTGCGCCGCCCGGCTCCACGATGGTCATGCCAATGCCAAACTGTGCCACCTCCTGCGCCACCGCTTCACAGAAGCCCTCGATGCCAAACTTCGTGGCATGGTACATGGAATTGGCCGGAAATGCCACCTGCCCGCCATAACTGGAAAGCTGAATGATGCGCCCGCCACCCTGTTTCCTCATATGAGGGAGTGCCGTCTTAATCAGTTGGATAGAACCAGTTAGGTTCGTTGCTATGATGTGGTCAATTTCCGCATCAGAAAGCTCCTCCGCACAGCCGAAAAGCCCATAACCTGCATTGCTTACCACCACATCAATTTTACCGCGTTTCGCAAAAGCGTCATTTACCGTTTTCTGTACCGCCGCCACATCGGTAACGTCTAAAATGCGGCAGTCAAAATTTACCGGATACTGCTCTGTCAGGGATTTTACCTTATCCGTATTCCTTACCGTCCCGATAACAATATCATCTCTCTCCAAAAGCTGCTTTGTCATCTCGTATCCAAATCCGCTGGATACACCCGTAATCAGCCATGTTTTCATAATCTTAAAAACCTCCGTTTTCCATAATGATTGTTTACTGTTCTTTCGCCGCTTCCAGACGTGACTTAGGATTTCTTGACTTGCGTACTTTGCAAGTTTAGAAATCCTTCACGTCTTGTACACAGCGCAGCGCATTCAGACTCCTCGGATAACCGATATAGGGCAGACACTGTGAAATCACGTCAATCAAAAACTGCTTGTCATTGCCAATGCGCATATTTGCCGCCGCATGGCTTACAAGCTGGGGTTCACACCCACCCTGCGCCGCAAGGAAGCAGAACGTAATCATCTCCCTCTGTTTGTAATCAAGTCCGCTGCGGGTGTAATAATCCCCAAAGCAGTTGTCCGCAAGCCAGCGGTTGATGTGGCGGCTTTCCTCCGACCCGGACTTGTAAAACTCCCTCATGCCCTCGCCAAAAATATCTACCTGCGCCTGAACCCCTTTCTCCAGACGGCTTTCCGTGGTGGTGCCTGCTTGCTCCGGCAGGGGAAGGGAAATGCCATGCTCTGCAAAAATCTCATTCACTGCCTTCAAAAACGGGAATACCCTGCCAATTCCCAAATACGCCACTGCCTGATAGACAATTTCCTTGATCTCCACCGGCGTTACGCCAAAATTCATCGCCGCCGGAACCATGCAATGAAATTCGTCTTTTGCCTGACAGCCGACCAGCGCTGCCAGGATTGCCATAAACCTCGTCTTATCATCCAAATCCCCCTGATGGATCACCTCATCAAAGGCAAAGTTATCGAACCGCTCGATGAACTCCGGGTCAGTCTCCAGAAATTTGGAAACATAGCCCGGAAACATTTTCTCATGGTACTCTTTTGAAAAATCCGTGATTGCCATAATTTTTTGCATCTCCTTTTCTTCACTTTAGACAGACTTTCCTGCCTCATAAGCCGCATTTAATGACGGATGCCGGTAGACATCCCCCTTGTCCCATGCGCCCGTTCCATATATGACCTCTTTCTCCTCCGCACCCGGCAGGCAGCGCAGGAACCCACGAAGCCCGGCAAGCGTCCCATCCACTGCGGAATGCTCCGGATCCGCCGCCGTGACGATAAAGTAAAATTTCTTGTCCTTAATTTCCTTGTGCCTTGGCAGGCACCGGTCAATCATAATCTTCATCTGTGCGCACATGGAATAGAAATACACGGGTGTTGCAAGGGCGATGATATCCGCATGGATCAGCTCCTCAATGATTTCCGTCATTCCATCATCTTTCACGCATCTGCCCGACTTCGTACAGCCATAACACGCGGTACACGGGCTGATGCCAAGCTCCGACAGCCTGATTTTCTTTCCCTCATGCCCAGCTTCTTTTGCCCCTTTCAAAAACTGGTCACACAGGACATCTGAATTGCCGTCCTTACGGGGGCTTGAACTGATTGCCAATACCTTCACTGAAATCTCCTCCTTGTCTTTCTTGAAAAGCCATACTTTTGTTTTGCTCCAATCCTTTATATTCCTATTTTACGGACTCCACGGCTGCTTATCAATTCGATTTTCGGGGCTTATTGATAAGAAAATCTTATGCGAAATATTGTATTGTGTGGTATCCAAACAATAGAAAGCCGCGCCACTGTTGTATGCAAAGACGCGGCATGAATTAACTTTTTAAGATGTAAATTTTGATTCCAACATTTCTGCAAAATCCTCTATGTAGTATCCGGAATTATCCGCTTTCCAGAAAGCACAATATGTTCTGTAAAGCGGTTTCCCCCTGCGGGTAAGGATAAGCCTGTGAAGGGCGGCTGCAAATCCCGGCTCATTCACTGCGCCTTCCACGGGCATGAAGCCTTTCCCACCCGATACCAGAAGACGGGCTTCCTCCAGGTTTTCCGCAAACACAAATTCCCCCCGTATCCCAATAATCTCCTGATAATAAGCCCGTTCATTTTCCTGCTGCTCCGGGGATGCCACCAAAATACATGGGGTATCCCTCAATGCAGTAATTTCTACAGAAGATGCTAATGCCAGCGGATTCCTTGCCGCTATCTCTATGCAGCACTCCCTTTTTGCCATGATGTGGTTTTCGTATTCATCTGAGAAAGCACGTCTTTGGTCGCTTAAAACCAAATCGACTTTCCCGCCTTTTAACGCCTCATATAATTCTTCGTGGTTTCCAGTTATGATTTTGACAGGAATCTTTGGATACTTTTCCGAAAAATCTGAAATCGCCAGCCTAAACTCCTGCCCTACATAACCTTTGAGATAGCCGATGCGTATTCCTTCGTAATTCTGATTAGCTATGCGGGATGTATCTGCACACAGTTTTTCAAAGTCCTCAATCAGCGAAACGCTTCTACGGTAAAAATGCTCTCCTGCAGACGTGAGTGAAAACTTTCTATTTTCACGTTGGATCAACTGTATGCCAAGTTCTTTTTCCAATGCCTGTATCTGCTGTGAAATGGCAGACTGTGAAATATGGCATTCCTCCGCAGCTTCCGTGAAGCTTTTGCAGCGGACTACCGCCTGGAAATATTTAATC
Organism: Lachnospiraceae bacterium UBA7060; assembly: GCA_002493835.1. GTDB lineage: Bacteria > Bacillota > Clostridia > Lachnospirales > Lachnospiraceae > UBA3282. The sequence goes on from DLAA01000045.1 coordinate 16,718, forward strand.
TGCTTTATCATTGCATCTCGCTCCATTCTTTTTTATATTGCTTTTCAGCCTCATATCCTTTGGCTTGGCGGCTGACTTTGGTATCATCCAGATATGTCCGAAACGTATGACACCTTCGATTCGGTTCTCGCCGCATAGTTTCTGCACACGGCGTTCCGATATTTCCCACTGTTCTGCTGTTTCCTTAACCGAAAAATACTCCATCTGTTTTCCCTCCATTTTTCTATTATATGCGGAGAAGCGAATAAAATCAAGTGAATTTATCCTTTAGATAACCTTAAAAAGAACAAGAATAGCAAGCACTGCCCGTGTCCGGACACACGGGCGAAATTTCCCATGCCTGCCGCCCGCATGATGAAATTTCCACAGGGAAGTATCCCTAACCCTCTTTGATTTTCTTTCCGTTTTTTCTCTGCCAGCCTTGACCTTTACCAGCAGATTTGCTACAATAATACATGGGTAATTTTATCCAAAAAGCAACTGAACAGACACGAAACCAGACTGTTGTAAACCGGACAATTTACAGCAGTTTTTTTGTACCCAAAAACAGAAAGGAAGTATCAGAAATGCCAAACAGGACACGCACCAATCGGAATGAATTTCACTTAGACGATAAAGAGCAGTTTATCCTTGACGAGAAGTTTAAACTGTCCGGCATGAATAGCAAATCGGCTTTCCTCCGAAAGCTGATTCTCTACGGATATGTCTATGATGTGGATTACAGTTTTTTGCGGGAATACAATACGGAACTTGGACGGATCAGCTCCAGCTTAAACCAGATTGCAAAGAGGATTAACAGCACAAACCATGTCTATCAGGAAGATATGGACGAAGTAAAGGAGTTGATGAAACAGGTATGGCATACACAAAAATCCATGCTATCACAGCAACCGTTGATAAAGCGGTAGCCTACATCTGCAACCCGGATAAAACAGACGAAAGCATCTACATTTCTTCCTATGCCTGTGCGCCGGAAACCGCAGCGATTGACTTCAAATATACCTTAGACCACTGCCGGGAAAACAGCCCCAACAAAGCCTACCATCTGATACAGGCTTTCGCTCCCGGAGAGGTCAGCTTTGAAGAAGCTCACCAGATAGGAAAAGAACTTGCCGACAAGGTTTTAGAAGGGAAATATTCTTATGTTGTCACCACACATATTGATAAAGGTCACGTCCATAACCACATCATTTTCTGTGCGGCGGACAATCTTGAACACGACAAATACCATGACTGTAAACAGACCTATTACCGCATCCGAAAATTGAGCGATGAACTGTGCAGCGAGCATAATCTTTCCGTCATTATCCCCGGCGGGGAACGTGGGAAAAAATACAACGAATGGCAGTCGGACAAAGACGGTACGGCATGGAAAACGCAGATAAGGAAAGACATCAATGCCGCCATAAAGTCATCCTCCACCTATGAGGAATTTCTGTTACTGATGAAGGCAAAAGGCTATGAGATAAAAGGAGAGGTTTTTGGGGAAGATGCGCCAAAATATATCTCCTTCCGTCCGCTTGGGAAAGACCGTTTTGTGCGTGGCAGTGTGAAATCCCTCGGCAGGGAATACACAAAAGAACGCATCAAAGAACGGATTGCATTAAAGAAGGAACGGAAAGCGGTTATCCCCAAACGGGATTATGCAAATCGGAAACTGATTGACACCTCTGATGAGAAATTCCAGAACAGTCCGGGACTGCAAAGGTGGGCAGCGATTGAGAATTTAAAGATTGCTGCACAGGCATACAATGAAGGTGGCTCTATGAAAGAACTGGAAGAAAAAATTGCCGCCACAGCCGCCACCGGGAAGGAAGCAAAACAGACTGTCCGCAAGTTAGAAAACCGCATCAAAGACCTTGCCGAAATCATCAAATATGCGGAACAGTACAAAGCTAATAAGCAATATCATATTGCCTACAAGAAGTCCAAAAACCCTGACGCTTATTTCCGGAAACATGAGAGCCAGATTATCCTCTATGGCGGCGCAAGGCGTATGCTGGAACAGGCGGGCATCTCCTTAAAAGGCTTGAATATCGACAAGCTGAAAGCAGAGTATCAGGAGCTGACTGCACAGAAGAAAGAACTAACCGCCACCTATAAAAATTGTGAAAAAGAATTGAAATCCCTGAATCGGAAACTGGAGAACCTGAACGAGTATTTAGGGCACTCAGAGCCGCAGAAAGACGCACAGGAACAGTCGGACAGGAATAACACCCCTTCCCGGTAAAAGGGAGCAGAATCGCCTTTTAAGAGCCTAAAAAAGCACCGTGGAAATGTGCATAACTCCCCATTCCGTCATGGACAACACCGTTCACAGGACATGGAAAAGCAAAGTGCAACTTTCCCACATCCTGCAAACAATGTTGCCCACAACTCTATAGGATAGGGAGTTATACACATTACGCACAGCGCCGACGCCTGCTAAATCCCACTCATCCATTCATACCTTTTATAAAAATCAAGAAAAAATCCTTGCAGACAAGACCATTTTCCTGTAATATAATTTACAAATCCGCAAAAAAATAGGAGCGCCGAAGCACCCCCATTTCCTAAACCCTCTTGCAAAATTCGCAGTGTTGGTTTATAATCATCTTAGAAGCCGAAGGATATTAGCGTGTCCGACGGTTGCACAATCGGAAACTTATAAAGCGTAAAAAA
>DLAA01000161.1 GCA_002493835.1 Lachnospiraceae bacterium UBA7060
TCGCATAAATGCTATGCTGTGGCTATTTTGTATTTATTTTGATTAAGAAGTCTTTTACAGTTTATAACTCCTGTTGCTGACTTATATGTCCAGAATCAATATTACTTTTTTCTTTCGGTTTATCACTTTGTTTACCCACAAATCAACAAAGATTTCTGCAATATCTGCAATCATCTCTATGATAAAATCAAACATCTTACACTCCTCCACATTCTTGTTATACGATTCCTCCATCTGCCGGAAAGCCGAGATACCTCCCCTGCCTTGTCAGGTTACTTTTTTCGTTTTCTTTCTGATAAGCATGGAAATCAGCATGGCCGCTATCCCCAAGGCAAGATAAACTGCCGCATACAGAAAAAATGCCGTTTCCCCCATGCCAAAGAATATCCATGTGCCGATCAGGAACAGTGCAGCCGAAACAATTGGAAAACTCCACAGATGCTTCACATCTTTTCCCGCAAATGCTCCGATTAGCACGGAATATAATGGATTGACTGCAAAAAACAGAAGAAAACATACCGCCATTCCCGCGTCACCTTTTACGAATGTAACCGCAAGCCACGGAAACGCCAGCATAACTACTGCCGAAGCCGCCAGCCATAAAATAATGTTCTTTTTCATATGATACCTCTTCCAAAAACTGTTTTAATTATTCCCCAATCTGCCGGAACGCCACAGATGCATTCTCTGTGGTTGGTTGAATATATCCTGCCATTGCACTTATGAACTCTGACCATTTATCAACTTTTCTATTTCTTTCATATCCAATGGCTCACTAGAGTTTAATTTCAAGTCCTGCAGGCCCTTTCTCAAATTATCCTGCAGATTAAAGCTAAAATAAGATAACAGCAATTCCCTCGTTACATCCGGGGAACGAAGCATCTGAATTGAAATAACCCCATCTATAACAAGCAGACTTTCCAGTAAATCAACATCATTTGCAAGTGCTGTATTCAGCAGTATTGACTCAATGACTTGTGGCTCCATCCCGTTTCTTACCAATTTCAATCCTCTGCAAAGCATCGGAAAAATTGTGATGTCACTCTGGTAGTCTTCAAGTTTTGATATTCCGTGAATAACAACATCCTGATTTATTTCCAGCATCATCCGAAGCATATTTATCTGCTTTAACTGATTCTTTTCTGAATAATCTTTCTTTAGACAGCTCTGTAAAGCGAGCATTATTTCTGTTTGCATATAATAGTTCCTTCCTGCAATATAAAAAACATTTTAATCCAGCAGCCCCTCTCCCGTTCAGAGCCGCCCCTGCACCCTTGCAGTCCGCAGAGGCAAAGTTTTATGCGTCTCTGCGGAATAGGGTGTAAACATTATACCTGTATATCCAATGTGCTGCCAGAAGATGTTTTTTTACAAGCGTATTGCCACTTTTCGCAAGCTGGCTTTCTACGGATTCCCTTGTAACGCTGTCCAGTATGCCAGGATCAAACGGCTGCCCCGGCTCCCACTTCGGATTTGCCGCCTTGACCGCCGCATACATCGCAGAACGGTATTTTCCCTCATACTGCTGCAAAGTCCATGTTCCTTTTGCACGGTCTTCCTTCTTTACGCTTAACTGGTATTCCCTGAAAATCTGCGACCTTTTCGTGGTATCCCCATTGGAAATACCATTCTCCTGAATAAATTCCCTTTTCACATTGTCGAACATCTTCTGCCGCATCTCGTCAGACACGGGTATCAGTTGCTGCCATGTTGAGCGGTCTACTTCGCCATCCCTACCATGATGCATACCGGGAACAATAATTCCTCCGGGACCGATATAATCTCCATCAGAATTGTAATTGCGCATCATATTTTTCATATGCGCTTCACGGCCACCTAGCATCTCATACATCATTTTCTGTTCCGGCGTCATCATGGCTTCTTCTGCCATAACATCAGCTAAAACAGCTTCTTCCGCGGCCTTATACCCTTTGTTTCCAGTGTTCATGCCCGTATAACTGGCATTACTTGTTCCAAATCCACTAATGTTCATTGCCATAAATATCATCCTCCTTGACTTAATATTTTGCGTCAACCCCGGCCTGCACGCTTCAAAAAATACATCGGCAGATACGCCCGCATTTCAAACCGCGATTGCACCAGGTGACTATAAATTGCACGAAATGACCATAAAGTTTATAACATCACCACCGCCTGGAACTTTTCCATGTCACAGGAAACGGCAAAATCCCCGCTGTATTTATCCACCACGGCTTTCACGTTCGACAGGCCGGTGCCCTCAACAACCTCCACTTTTTCCGCCACGGGGTTCCTTACGGAGAAGATCAGCTTCCCATCCTCCTGCACCAGCTTGACATGGATGACTGCCTTCCTGCCCTGCCGCACCACCTTCACGCATTCATGGATGGCGTTGTCCAGCAGGTTGGAGAGCAGGATTACCGTTTCCTCCTCATTCAGCCGCAGCCCGCCCATATCGCCCACCCGGAACGTCATGGATATGCCCTGCTCCCTTGCGGCGTGGAACTTCTGGTTCAGGACAGCATCCACCACCGGGTGGTTCGTGTTGACCGCCGCCATCTCCACCGATATGCTCTCCGTCAGCCGCTCTGCAAGCGCGGCGGCGGTCTGCATGTCACCCTTCTTCAACAGCACCTGCATTGCCCTGATTTGGTTCTTATAGTCGTGCATCTTCCTCCCCTGCCGCTCATAGGCCGCCTGCATATCCCGGTAATGGGCGATCTGGCTCTCCTTCTTCTGGCCTGCCAGCGCGCCCTCCCGGAGCAGTTCCTCTTTTTCAAGGATGCCCTGCATCAGCTCTATGACAAAAATGTTTATGAAGATCAGCCCAACCGACAGAAAGAGGTATGCCATCTGTACCTTTGTCTCCGTACTGCTGCAGAAAACATGAGCAGCATGGACGCCACCGTGAGCAGCGGGATCATGGAAAATTTCAGCCACTCCTTATGGGAAAGTTCCCCGTAATTGTTCCGCCCTTTCCATATCCAGCGGAGCAGGAAAACCAAGCAAACCCAAACCATCTTTTTTACAGGCAGAATCAGATGGGTTATTTCTTTGCTCACCATAAATATGTTTTCAATCTGCAGGAAAAAAAGGTCTATCAAAAACAGTAGTGAATAATTCAGCATGGAAAAGAAAATACACTGCTTCCAGTCCGCCCTGTAGAACACCGCACAGAAAGCTATGGAAACCAATAATATCAGTAAAGCCTTGATCCCCATCAAACCAAGCTTTCCCCAAGAACTGCTACTGCCCGCCAACAAAATACAAAACAGGATACCTGCACTTTCCCAACCATCCCACATTCTTTTTCTTCAAAAAAGTATCAAAGAAATATATGCTCCCCCACGTCTCTATCGCCATGATACAGAATGAAAGTATCCACAATGCCATAATCACTCCGCCCCCTTAAACAATGTGTACTGCCGCTTCACTTCCGGGTACCTTGACTTCGGCACGGATATCTCCTTCCCGGTGGTCAGGACCATGACATAGCTGCTGAGTTTCCCGATGTACCTCATGTTGATGAGGAAGCTCTGGTGTATCCGCACGAATCCCATCCCCGCCAGTTCCGCCTTAAGCTCATCCATCTTCTTGTAGATGCTGTACGTCTCCCCCGCCGTATAGAACACATTCTTGTGCTTGCTCGTTTCAATATAGATGATATCGTCCACCCGCAGGCGCACGTTCCCCTCCACGAAGCCGAACTCCACCACCCGTTCCTCCCGCAGGATGTCCTCCACGCACTCCGGCAGCGTCTGCTCCAGGTCGTCCTTTAAGAGGAAACGGCTAGCCTTCACCTTGTACCCGTCCAGCGCATAGTTCACATAGGCAGTCACCAGCACGATATGTACCTTCGGGCATTCCGCCTTTATCCTCCCAGCAGCTCCCTCAGTTCGCCCCTGTCCTCCCTGCTGTCATCACAGACCGCTATCTTCATACGCATTTTCTCACTTTTCCGTCATAAATTATATCGGATTATAGGGCATTCTATCAAACGCCATTGCACGAAACGACTATAAATCAAATCCAAAATATCACTGGAAGGACTAAAGTTTTTCGCTTTTTGTCCGATAGCACCACTCGCATATTACCTCTGATTTCCCCGCTTTCCAAGTGATTTCCGTTATCAGTCCGCCCGGCCTGCCTGCGGAAACGGCAAACCGCCGCATATGGCGGATGAAGCCCATAGTGCGGCGGTTTGTCTTTTTGTATTTTCAGTTTACTATCATCAAAGCAAATCTCTCATTACCACAATTTCAGCATCCGATATGATCAGTTTTCCTCCGTGGCATAATCACCAGAGGCATCGGGCTTATTTGCCTGCAGCAGTAACCCGGCTTCACTTTCCGAAACGGTTTTTATCTCTGCAATATTATGGTTTCCGTCTCTGCTGACAGCAAGGCATATTCCCTTTTCATCCATGGAATAGACAAACGCCTTTTCACTGTCAACCAGTATCCTGATCTCATCACCGCCATAATACCAGCGGCCATCCTTACTATTATAGGATACACCATAATCCTCATAATCCTTTAAGCACTCCCCATTGCTCTTCCCTGTTCCGCCCTCCATTGCCACATTCGGTTCTGTACCTACAGACATACCCTGAAAACGCTCCTGTTTCCTCGTATGACGGTCATATACTTCCTGAGAGCATTCTTCGATACCGATAAGATTATTATCTGCGTCACGTTTTGCTTCAATATCCACCGTCCCCGTGAAGAAATTCGTAAAGCTGGCCCCTGCTGCCGGATCATTAAAAAAGCGCACGATGCTTCCATTGTAGGAATAGCAGTCTGTCTTTTCATCATAGGACAGCCCATATGCCTCATATACGGACCAGTCCACACTGCCGGGAATTTCCGCAGCGGATGGTTCCTTTACGGTTCCAGTGTCATAAGCGGGCATTACAGACAGCATGGTTCCGTTCTGGACGCCTGCGGCTGCATTTCCCGCACAGCCCGTAAGCATACATATACTGATCAGGACAGATGCGGACAGGATTCTTTTTGTCATTTTTAATTTCATTTGAAGTTCTCCTTTCTCGTTTTGATAGTTCTATCTTATCAAAAGTATTTGGAGTTTCCTTGTGGACTATATGTGTTTTGTGTGAAGTTTCCATAAAAGAAGGCGGCAGGCAAAATTGATATGCCGCCGCCCGTCTCTGATGCTTTTATCAAAAATCAATACGAAAACATACGCCCTGTTCTGTATTCCTTATCTTGTAATCCGCTCCATGCTGTTCCAGAATCATCTTTACAATGTAAAGCCCCAATCCGCTGCCGCCCGTCTGCCGGCTGCGTGACCGCTCCACACGGTAGAAAGCATCAAAGAGTTTTGGTATATCACCCTCTGGCAGATGTACCCTCGTGTTCTCTATGGAAAACTGTATTCTTCCGTTCTGTGAATGTGCCGTAATAAAAATATCGCTGCCCGCCGGCGAATAATGGATTGCATTGGAAACAAGGTTATTTACCACTTTCCCCAGGAGTGCTTTGTCTCCCTGGAGCATCAGCCCTTTCTGTATCTCCTCATGCCATTCCAATCCCTTGCCTACGACCATATCCTCAAACAGGCCATACGCACTTTTTACCATATCTGAAAAATCGAAAGTTTCCTCCTGCAGGGTGTCTTCCGATGATTTTATCCGGGAAACGGTCAGAATCTCCTGCACCATCCTTTCCATTGCTTTTACCACTTCAAGAGAACGGGCAAGATACTTGTCACGCTCTTTATATTTTCCAACATTCAGCAACATCCCTTCAAGCTGCCCCTTAATGACCGTGATCGGTGTTTTCAGCTCATGAGACACCGCTGAAAAGAAATCAAGCTGTGCCTGTTCCAGCATGCGCTCCCGCTCAATATCCGCCTCCAGCCGACTGTTTGCCTCCTGCAGATCATTAAGCGACGAGGACAATTTCCGGGACAGTTCGTTTAAACTGTGTGCCAGTATTCCCAATTCATCAGAACGCTCTTCCGTACAATCCCATGTAAAGTCAAGGCCGGACATTTTTTCAGACACCCTGCTGATCTCTATGACAGGCTTTGTGACATACCGGGAATAAAGCACTGCACCAATGACCGAGAGGAAAACCGCCATGACCATCAGAGGCGGGACTATGCTCCCAATGGTATCCGTCAGTTGGTTTACCGGCTCTGCATCTCCGGCAACAGATAACGTGTAGACTATCTCCGAATCCTGGAAATGGAACAGATAACTATGTGTTGCACCATACAGGGAAGGCTCGCCCTCAAAAACAATACCATCATGAGCCACATCCGGAAAATCATTGTTATATTGTGAAGGCAATGCAATTTCCCTGCCTTTTTCATCATATAGCTGAAGCAGCACAGTATTGTTCAGCAGGAATTCATCAAACAGGACTCCACTCTCTGCCCCCGCAGTGCATTCTAGTTCAGAAATAAGGGCATTGACCTCCATATCTAATGCGGCATCCAAATCTGTGCTGTATGTCTGTGGAACCAGCCATGCAATGAAGCCGTAAGTAGCGGCGCAGCACACCACCATCAGCAGGCAGGTCACAGCAAATATTTTAACAAACAGGCTATTTCTTATCTTCTTTTTCAATTTTGTATCCAACTCCCCGGATTGTTTCAATATAGTCAATGTCCAGCTTTTTACGGAGATTCTTGATATGCGTATCAACCACCCTCTCATCACCATAAAAATCATATTTCCAAAGTTTGTTTAAGAAGTGCTGCCGTGAGAGCGCTTTCCCCTGATTTGTCAGCAGTTCCCTCAGCACTTCAAATTCCCTCTGTGTCAATTCAAACTCCACATCCCCGGCATAAACCCTGTAGCCGTCCATATCCAGAGTCAGTCCCTTATAATGAATCAATGCGCCTTCTCCATTCTCTTTGGAGCCAGCCCGCCGGAGGACAGCCGCTATTTTCCGCAGCAGCACAGGCATGGAAAATGGTTTCGTGACATAATCATCCGCCTGCAGGTCCAGCCCTTTAATCTGGTCACCTTCGCTGCCCAGGGCTGTCAGCATAATAATGGGAACCTGCGACTGTTTCCGTATCAGTTCACAAACGGTGAACCCGTCTATTTTAGGGAGCATGATATCCAAAAGGATCAGGTCATAGGGATTACTGGCAAACATATCCACAGCTTCCACGCCATCACCCGCAATATCAGCCTTATATCCTGCTTCCTGCAAAAACTCCTGTAAAAGCTCCTGAATATCCATATCATCTTCAACAATTAAAATATTCTGCATGGCAACACCTCCGTACTCCTCAGATATCATACCATACTTATTTGTAGTTTGTGTGTAGTTTACCAAAAGAGCATAAAACCATTACTCCTTATTCCATCTCTCTGAACGTACCGGCCATCCCTCCCACAAGACTCCACTGGCGCTGCATATAGGATTTTAGCTTTTCCGTGCTTTGCCGATATGCTTCACAAGCCATTGATGGATTATCAAAATGCTCCATAATCGCACAGGCGGCACAGTACCCGCTCTCCATCCCGGCAGATATGCCCTCGCCCATAGGATTCAGAAATCCGGCAGCCTCCCCGGCTAAAAGGATACGCCCCACACCGTAGTCTACACAGCATCCTGGACGGATATGCGGCATCAGCCACTTCTCTTCCTTCGTCTGCCTGCTGATACGCAGGTGATGATTTTCTTCCATGTAAGAAATAAAGCGTTCATAATAATGCCCGATTTTACCCATTGCCTTCACGGAAACGCCAAGCACCAGCAGGTCATCCTTCACGTTGAACCACGCATCATACTCCGACAGTTCCGACTGCAGGTACGCATAAAAGTAATGCGGGTCTAAATCAATGCTGCCCTCGTTGAATGTCTGGAATGTGGTTATGTATCTAGGAACCTCTCCGGTGATCTTCCGCTTCAATGTTCCGACAACACCCTCGCAGTCCAAGACATACCTTGCGCTTTCCGTATAATTGTTTCCCCCACGCAGGCTGACCTCCACAATTCCGTCCTGCTCCGTGCAGGAAAGAGCCTCCACACCGTCCCTGACCTCTGCACCGCTCTCCTCTGCCTTTTTAGCAAGCCACCCGTCAAAATGTCTGCGCCATACATTCAGTCCTTCCTGCTCGAAGCGGTATTCCTTCCCCACATCATTTGTGAAGATCATTCCCCTGTTCTCTGTCGGGGTACACATGGCAGATTCCGGCACATCCTCCCCGAAATAGGTCTATACAAGCTCCATTGATTTCTTTATCAGCACGCCCGAACAGGACTTATATCTTGGCACTTTGAACTTCTCCACCAGTAGAACTTTATAGCCTTTCTCCGCTAAAACCTTGGATGCCGTACATCCTGCAGGCCCCGCACCGACCACTATCACATCATACATCCGTATATCACCCTTTCCGCTGTTTCCTATTATTTCGGCAGGAAACCGCTCCTGCTAAAGCAAAAGCATCTACTGAATTATACCATAGAAATTTTCTATTTTTCATCCGATGGCATGAAACGACTATTTTTCAGGAATGAAAAGCAAAAAAGAGCCTTCACAACCAGCCCTTTTTCCGCTTTTTCATTATTTCATTCCATTTTTGCCATTCTTCTGTATACTATCACGCAAAACCACTGTATTATCACGAAAACTGCTTATACAAT
>DLAA01000024.1:0-4115 GCA_002493835.1 Lachnospiraceae bacterium UBA7060
AAAGTGTGATATCCGGCGTTTCGGGCAGCTTCGCCGCCAGATAGGGGAAATTACAGAAAGCTCCCTTACGAAGCAGCTCCGGGAGCTGGAAGCAGATGGCTTCATTATCCGGCATGATTTCTGTGAAGTTCCGCCACGGGTGGAGTATACGTTAACCGATCTTGGGAAGAGCTTTTTAACCGTTCTTGATTATATGAAATCTTGGGGAGATGAGAATCTGCTGGTATAATTGATGAAATTATAGATGTTTTATTATGAGCGATTGGCAGGATACAATTGACATAAACTGTAGTTCGGGAGGATGAAAAGTGAATATAGAATTATATTATCAGGAGAAAGGAAGCGGCGAACCTTTTATCTTTTTGCACGGAAACGGCGAAGACAGTTCCTATTTCAAAAATCAAATAGATTATTTTCAAAGCAAATACCGTGTGATTGCTTTGGATACCAGAGGTCACGGTAAATCTCCGAGAGGCGATGCACCGTTTACCATTGAGCAATTTTCATACGATTTATACGATTTTATGAAAGTGCATCGGATTTCAAATGCGGTGATTTTGGGATTCTCGGACGGAGCAAATATTGCCATGAAATTTGCAATGAAGCATTCCGATATGGTCAAGGCTCTGATACTGAATGGCGGCAATCTCAATGCAGGGGGAGTAAAACGAACAACGCAAATCCCAATCGAGATAGGATACAAAATAGCAAAGCGCTTTGCCGTAAAATCGCAGGATGCCAAAAAGAATGCGGAAATGCTTGGCTTGATGGTAAACGATCCGAATATTGAACCGTGTAAATTGTCACAAATAACTTCACCGACGCTTGTGATTTGCGGGACAAAAGATATGATAAAAGAATCTCATACCAAAGAAATCGCAGGAAGCATACCAAATGCAAAATTAACAATCATTGAAGGAAATCATTTTATTGCAAATGAGTGTCCGGCAGAATTCAACCAAGCAGTTGACAGTTTTCTGAGAACAGTTTGACAAATCAGTATTGAACTGAAAAATTATAATATTACATAGAGCATCGGCAGAAATGTCGGTGCTTTTTCCATATATGGGGCAGTGATGCTCCTTTTTTTATGCCCTTTTTGAGGAGGTGGGAAGCATGGGTGCAAGCAGGAACAAGGGCAATACGGAACTGCTGGCGCAGAAGCATAGGCTTCTCGGACAGGCGGTGGAGGACAGCAAAGAAAAGCTCGCCACTTAAAAAACGGCTGCGGAACAGGCAAATACGGCACTTGCAAATGGGAAGATTTCGCAGGAGCAGTATGATGCTCTCCAAAGGGAAATCATAGAAACGGAGCAGGAACTGAAGCGGCTGGAAACTCAGGCAAACCAGTCGGCTGTGGCCATGCAGAAAATAGCCGCCACGGGCGAGAAATTAAAGAGCGCCGGGAGCAGCATATCAGAAGCAGGGAAGAAGCTGATGCCTGTAACAGCGGCAGTTGGAGGGCTTGGCACGGCGGCGGTCACTACGGCGGCGGATTTTGAATCCGCCATGTCACAGGTGCAGGCAACGATGGGAATTACAAAGGATTCCATGTCGTAGGTAGACGGGCAGACGGTCAATACCATGTCCACGCTGTCTGAGCTTGTCAAGAAGATGGGCGCGGAGACCGCTTTTTCTGCAAAAGAGTGTGCCGAGGCACTAAATTACCTTGCGCTTGCCGGATACGATACGCAGCAGATGTGCGATACCCTGCAGACTGTACTGAACTTGGCAGCAGCAGGGGGGATTGACCTTGCTGCTGCTTCCGATATGGTAACGGATGCCATGTCAGCCCTCAGCATGGGCGTGGATGAAGCGGAGATGATGGTAGACCAGATGGCAAAGACCGCATCTACCACCAATACTTCCGTTGCACAGCTTGGCGAGGGAATTCTTACCATCGGTGCGACAGCTAAGTCCGTAAAAGGCGGTACGGCGGAGTTGAACACTGCGCTCGGCATCCTTGCCAACAACGGTATCAAAGGGGCAGAAGGAGGGACGCATCTTAGGAATGTCATCCTGTTTTTGCAGACCCTAAAGACAAAGCGGCGGCGAGCATGGAAAAGCTCGGCGTGGATGTTTATGATTCCGAAGGGAATATGCGCTCCCTCAATGACATTCTTGGGGATCTGAATAAGAGCATGGACGGGATGACTTCTGCAGAGAAGTCCAATATTATCAACACCATTTTCAATAAGACTGACCTTGCTTCCGTGAATGCCCTGCTTGCCAATACGGGCAGCACATGGGATGACCTCCAGCAGTCAATCATTGACAGCGGCGGGGTGGCGCAGCAGATGGCGGATACACAGCTTGATAACCTTCAGGGGCAGCTTACTATTTTAAAATCCGCACTGGAAGGTCTGGCAATCTCTTTCGGTGAGTTTCTGATGCCCGCCATCAAGCAGATTGTCGGCTGGGTACAGAAGTTCGTGGACTGGCTTAACGGCATGGACGAGGGGACGAAAAAAGTCATTGTGACGGTGGCGCTGCTGGCGGCGGCATTGGGGCCGGTCCTTATTGTGGTTGGGAAAATCATCTCCGTAGTCGACACGATCATGACAGTCGTACCAAAGATTGTGGGAGTTATCAATACGGTAAAAACTGCATTTGTTGCCTTAAAGACCACCATGCTTGCCAACCCGATTGTTTTGGTTATTGCAGCTATTACAGCGCTTGTGGCCGCATTTATCTATCTGTGGAATAATTGTGAGGAATTCCGGGAGTTCTGGATCAGCCTCTGGAACCAGATTAAGGAGGCGGCAGTTGCTGTATGGGAAGGGCTGAAAGCATTTTTTACAGTAGCGTGGGAAGCAATTTCTGCTGCAGCTAAGACCATATGGGAGGGAATTAAAACATTCTTCTCCGGGATATGGGAAGCCATCAGGCTGATTTTCTCTGCGGCTGCGGAAGCGATCAGACTTATTATCACAACGTATATCAACCTGTATAAGACTGTCATTACCACGGTGTTTAATGCAATCAAACTGGTGGTGACTACGGTCTGGAATGCCATTAAAACGGCGGTCACGACAGTGGTCAATGCGATTAAGACGGTGGTCTCCACGGTTTGGAACAGTATTAAGAGTACCGTCACATCCATCGTGAATGGAATGAAAAATACAGTTACAGGTGCATTCCAGAATATGCTCACCGGAATCAAAGGCACGATGGGCAATATCGTATCAGCCATCAGGAACGGATTTAACCAAGCGATCCGGTTTATTACTTCCCTTCCTTCCCAAGCACTGCAGTGGGGGAAGGATACCATCATGGGGATTGTCAACGGGATCAGGAGCTGAATCGGCGCAGTCGGGGATGTGGTTTCGGATGTAGCAAATAAGATTAAATCGTTCCTCCATTTCTCCGTGCCGGATGAAGGGCCGCTTACGGAGTATGAGTCTTGGATGCCGGACTTTATGAAGGGGCTTGCCAAAGGAATAGAAGGGAGCCGGGGGCTGATAGAGAAGGCTGCCGGGGCGTATCGGAAGATATGGTCATCCATCCGAGGGTGGCTTCCAGCATCGCTGATGTAGAAAACTCTGCGGGAGCGGCGGCAGGCAGCAGTCTGGCAGGGCTGACATCGGTGATTACAGCAGCTATCCGGGATATGAACGGGCAGGGCGGGGACATCGTCATCCCTGTTTATCTTGGCGGTGCAATGCTGGATGAAATTGTGGTAAGCGCACAGCAGAGGACGAATTTAAGGAACGGGGGGAGATGAAAATGGCGTTTGTGCAGTATCTGAAAATGGAAGGTGCCGACCTTCCGCTTCCCGATTCCTATGATCTTGGGCTTACCGATGTGGAGGTGGATTCCGGCGGGGAGACGGAAGCTGGGACAACGCAGAGGGATGTGGTAAGGACGGGAGTGGTTACGATTGCAGTGTCTTTTTCTGTGAGCGCCGCATGGCTTGCGCGGCTGACGGCGTTTTCCAAGCAGGAAAAGATTGCCATCCAGTATTTTGATACGGAGGAGCTTGCACTTAAGGAAACAGAGATGTATGTGACAGGATTCAAAGCAAAACTTTATAAGGATACTTCCAAGAAAGGGATGTGGACGGTGTCATTTACGCTGAACGAATTATAGCGGAAAGGGGTGTTTCCATGTACCCG
>DLAA01000024.1:4442-12786 GCA_002493835.1 Lachnospiraceae bacterium UBA7060
AGAGAATATTACTGGACGGGGAAAATTACAACAAAAGCAGGAAAAGAGTATCCTTTCGGGTACCGTGATATCGTAAAGGGAAGCGGGTATATCACGGCGCAGTGCTGCGGGAGCACGGAGCTGGAAATCGGGACGGTGTATGCGTCAGAGATGGGGATCACGCTTTTTTCGCAGATTGACCGTTATACGCTGGAAGATGCAAAGATGGAGCTGTCTTGCCATTTCCGGCTGCCGGACAGGACCTTTGAGGAAATCCCGATGGGTATTTTTGAAGTCAGCGAAGCAAACAGGCATCTGAAAACACTGGAACTGAAAGCATATGATTATATGCTCCGGTTTGAGAAGAGCTTTAACGGGTTTGAAACCGTGGGAAATGCCTATGCTTTTCTCGAACTGCGCTTTTCCACCCGCATCGCCAGTTCCCCGGCTGGGCACTGCAGCATTCCGGCATCCTTGTTATAACAGAATCCTTCCTCCAACTTCCCGTTTGCTGCAGCCGCTACAGCTGTGTTTGTCCGCGCTATCAATGTGACCTCTTCCCCGCAGGTCTCCAGATTATCGTCGCTGACATATGCCATATCTCCTATCACTTCTGTTATCTTTAGTCCGTTTTTCTGTGCTTTTTCCAGCAGTCCCGGTAATTCCTGCCCATCTGGCGCCCTCCATGGGTCACGCTTATCACTGCGGTTAGACGTTCCTGTGTCATTGCCAGGTGGTTTTTATATCCGTAAAATGTGCTTGTTGATGTTTTATGCCCGAACCGTGCATCCCTGTCATCCTTCGACCGGATATCCCTGATCTGCTCATCCTCAAGCAGTTCCTTCATTTTTGGGGAAAGATCCTGTATCTTTTGGTTCCCGCTCGCCGCTATCCCCTCCTCAAGAACCCTAAGCAGTTCTCGCGTATAAGCAATCTCCTCATCCAGTCCGGCTTCCGGAGATGGTTTCTCTGGAAATATTTCTGATAATTCAAAGGCACTTTTATAGATTTCTTTCCGAAGCCGTTTACTCATATCCCGCAGGATCTGTGTGGGAGATTTCGCCTGCACGGATGCATTTGTATGGGTGGAATCCACAATAATGGTCCCGGATTTTATCAGCCCTTTATCCAAAGCCTGCTGTATCGTTTCCTTCAGCATTTCTTCCAAAATATCTTCTGTAATACGGGTCTTTCTGAATTTCGTCAGAAGACTGGGATCAATCATTTTCGCTTCTGGTTCCAGATCCAGAAAAAACTTATATGCCATATCTGTCTGGGCACTGCTGATCAGGGTTTCATCGGACAAGTCGTAGAGCTTTTTCAGAAACAGCAGTTTGAACATCATCTCCGGTTCTTTTGCCGGACGCCCAAACCTTTCACAATACTGTTTACGCAGCATTGGATTTACAAACTGAAATCTATGTTCTCCTTGATCCTGCGCAGAAGGTGGTTTGCCGGAATAATGGCATCATAAATTCCTTGATAAGGCGATAACGACAGCGTCATTTGTGAATGATTTCTCAGCATTCTGGAATCTCTATTGTCTTTTCTTTTATTATAACTCTTTCCATTAAAACCAGCCACACTTATTACGATTCAGTTTAGTTCGTTACACGAAAGCTCTCATAGAGTATCAACCTGCCTAAGCGAATATTTATAATAAGGGGTTGGTTGACGGTTTTATTGACGGATGTTAAAAATCCCAAAAAGCCCATGCCATACCAACTGCTTCCCCTATTATAATGAAATAAGTGCAGATGTCAGAGTTAATTACTCTCTAACTACTACACTTTTATGGTACTAAAAAGCCCGATTCTTTTCATAAAGAATCAGACTTTTTCAGTGCCTTTATAAATCAACGCTTTCAGCCCTCTAACAGGACTGCGGAAGATGGGACTTGAACCCACACGGCCTAACGGTCACTAGATCCTTAGTCTAGCCTGTCTGCCAATTCCAGCACTTCCGCATACATCTGCAACGCAAGTAATATTTTACTAGCACAGTTTCAAAAAGTCAAGTAATTTCACTATATTTTTACACTTTTTTTGGAGAAAAAGATTTCATGACAAATATTTAAAAATATCTTGACATTATTAATAAAAACAGATAAAATAACATTTGTTCGCAGGAATGGCGGAATTGGCAGACGCGCACGGTTCAGGTCCGTGTGGTAGCAATACCATGAGAGTTCAAGTCTCTTTTCCTGCATAGAGAGAAGTCCTCGAGATAGGACTTCTCTTTGCGTTTAAGATTCATTTTCAATCTTTCCCGCACACATCACAAAAATTGGCAAATTATCACATGTTAAGTCATTTTCATGTCGGCACAATATTCCTATAATAAAACGTAATAAGAACGGAGAGCGTTATCGCTTGCAATGCGATGAAACTTATCTGGAAAAGCCATATGCGAAAAGGCAGGAGGGGTTATATGCGTTACGGACATTTTGACAATGAGAAGCAGGAGTATGTTATCGACAGGGTAAATTTGCCTTGTTCTTGGACGAATTATCTCGGTGTTGAGGACATGGCTGCGGTGGTGAATCATACGGCGGGAGGATATCTTTTCTACAAGACACCGGAATATCACAGGATCAGTCGTTTCAGGGGCAATGCGGTGCCCATGGACAGGCCTGGATTCTATGTATATCTGCGTGACAATGACAGTGAGGATTACTGGTCGGTCTCCTGGCAGCCTGTGGGGAAGCCGCTCGGACAGGCAAAGTACCGCTGTCGGCACGGCATGTCATACACGGTGTACGAGTGTGACTACGAGGATTTACAGGCGTCTCAGACGATGGTGATTCCCCGGGGTGAAGCGGTACAGCTTTGGGATGTGAAAATCAGGAACACGGGAGATAGGATGAGAAATTTAAGCGTGTTTTCCTATCTGGAATTTTCCTTCCATCACATTATGATAGATAATCAAAATTATCAGATGAGTCTCTACTGTGCGGGCGTTTCCTATGAGGATGGTATTATTGAGGAAGATTTGTTCTACGAGGAGAACGGATATCAGTATTTTACAGCTGATTTTGAGCCGGACGGCTTTGACTGTATGCGGGATCGGTTTGTCGGAACTTACAATACGGAGACGAACCCGGCGGCTGTCGTGGAGGGGCATTGTTATTCTTCTTATGAAAAAGGCGGCAATCACTGTGGCAGCCTGCAGAAAAATCTGACGCTGCAGCCGGGAGAAGAAGTGCGTTTGATTTTTATGCTTGGAGAAGGAGGAAGGGAGGAAGGCAGACGTGTGCGAGCCAAATATGCGGATCACAGTGTGGTAGATCTGGCGTTTGAAGATCTGAAAAATTATTGGAAGGAGAAGTGTTCAAAATTGCAGGTTCAGACGCCCAATGAGAACATGAATACGCTGCTCAATACATGGACGTTGTACCAGTCAGAGATTAATGTGATGTTCTCTCGATTTGCTTCTTTTATCGAGGTGGGCGGCAGAGTGGGTTTGGGTTACCGGGATACGGCGCAAGATGCTATGACCATTCCCCACTCCAATCCGGACAAGTGCAGGGAGCGCATCGAACAGTTGCTGCGCGGTCTGACCAGCGCAGGCTATGGGCTGCATCTGTTTCAACCGGAATGGTTCCAGGAAAATACGGGTGTTAAGCCTTTTCAGTCTCCTACAGTGATCCCGGAGCCTGATAAGAACAGCATTATACATGGGCTGAAGGATGCCTGCTCCGACGATGCGCTCTGGCTGGTGGCTTCAGTGACGGAGTATATCAAGGAGACAGGGGACATTTCCTTTGTATCTATGCAGCTTCCCTATGCGGACACTTTTTTGGAGGGAAAGAAGGAGACGGAAACGGTATATGACCATTTAAAGAGGATTCTGGATTTCTCTACAGAACAAGTGGGGCAGACCGGCATTTGCAAGGGACTACGGGCGGACTGGAATGACTGTCTCAATCTGGGCGGCGGTGAGAGCGCTATGGTCAGTTTCCTGCACTATTGGGCGTTGACGCAGTTTATCGGGCTGGCACGTTATCTGGGCAGAGATGAGGATGTAGAGAGGTATACGCAGATTGCAGAGCGCGTAAAGGAGGTCTGCAACACGCAGCTGTGGGATGGCAAGTGGTTTATCCGGGGAATTACCGCAGGCGGCAGAAAAATCGGCACGCAGGCGGACAAAGAGGGCAGGGTACATCTGGAATCCAACGCCTGGGCAGTTCTTTCAGGGGCAGCTGACGAGGAGAAGGCGGATCTGGCGCTCAAGGCTATCGACGAATACCTCTACACGCCTTACGGACTTTTGCTGAATACGCCCTCCTACACGGAGCCTGATGACGACATTGGATTTGTCACAAGGGTATATCCAGGGTTGAAGGAAAATGGTGCGGTTTTTTCTCATCCCAATCCTTGGGCGTGGGCGGCGGCCTGTGTGAGAGGCAGAGGCGATTTGGCAATGAAGTTTTATGACGCGTTGAATCCCGCAAGACAGAATGACATGATAGAGATTCGGGAGTCGGAGCCGTATTCTTATTGTCAGTTTATTGTGGGGAAGGATCACAGCGCTTACGGCAGGGCAAGGCATCCGTTTATGACAGGCTCCGGCGGCTGGTCTTATTTTTCAGCTACCAGATATATGCTGGGTATCCGGCCTGAGTACGAAAGTTTGACCGTCGATCCGTGTATTCCGGCGGAGTGGAAGGCGTTTCGGGCCGTCCGTGTCTGGAGAGGTGCCGAGTATGAAATCCGGGTGAGCAATCCGGACGGGGTCATGAAAGGTGTGAAGGAAATCCGGGTAGATGGAAAGCTGGTTGACATAATTTTACCTGGTGAGGCGGGCAGCAGGCATACGGTAGAGATAATTATGGGTTGACATAAGATATTTATATTTGGTTTACATAATTCAAAAAATGTTTACATAATTTAAATAAATAGTTTACATAATGTAAATATTAGTTTACATAAAGCAAATAAGTTTACATGATTATGATTTACATAACAAGGAGGAAACGCAATGATCAAGTTTGGAACCGGCGGTTGGAGAGCCGTCATCGGAGACGGATTTACCAAGGAAAATATTCAGATTTTATCCAGAGCCATCTGTGATAAGATGAAGAAAGAGAAGGTGGAGCAAGAAGGCATTGTGCTGGGCTACGACCGGCGTTTCTTATCCAAGGAAGCTATGCAGTGGGCAGCGCAGGTTTTTGCGGCAGAGGGGATTAAGGCATATCTGATCAACAAATCGGCACCTACGCCACTTGTTATGTTTTATGTGATGAAACACGAATTTCACTATGGCATGATGATTACAGCCAGTCACAACCCGGCTGTTTACAATGGAATTAAAGTGTTTACCTACGGCGGAAGAGACGCGGATGAGGAGCAGACGGCAGAGATCGAGCATTATATCAATGAAGTAACGGATATCCCGGTGGATGAGATGAATTATGCCGAGGGGATTGAGAAAGGGCTAATTGAGGAAATCTATCCTTTGAATGAGTATCTGGACAGCATCATCGACACGGTGGATATGGAGAAGGTGAAGAAGCGTGGTCTGCGAGTGGCGCTGGATCCGATGTACGGTGTCAGCGAGACATCCTTAAAGACGATTCTTATGACTGCTAGATGTGAAGTGGAGACGATCCATGAGCGTCACGACACACTCTTTGGCGGAAAGCTTCCTGCGCCTACGGCGGAGACTCTGCGCACGCTGCAAAACTATGTGATCGACAGAAGGTGTGATTTGGGAATCGCCACGGATGGGGATGCGGACCGAATCGGCGTCATTGATGATCAGGGTAATTTCCTCCATCCCAATGATATCCTGGTGTTGTTGTACTACTATCTGGTAAAATATAAGGGATGGCACGGAGCGGCGGTTAGAAATATCTGTACGACACATCTGCTGGACCGGGTGGCTGAGAGCTTTGGCGAGCAGTGTTATGAGGTACCGGTGGGCTTTAAGCATATTTCCGCAAAGATGTTTGCCACGGACGCCGTGATCGGAGGGGAATCTTCGGGCGGTATGGCGGTGCGGGGGCACATTAAAGGGAAGGATGGCATTTACGCCTCGGCACTTTTGGTGGAGATGATCGCAGTGACGGGGATGAAGCTGTCGGAGATCATGGCGACAATCCGCAGGGAGTACGGTGGTATGGCGCTGGAGGAGCGGGATTATCGTTTCAGTCCGAAGAGGAAGGAAGAGATCAAAAAACAGCTTTTGGAGGATAAGGAGCTTCCTCAGATTCCATATGAGATCGCCCATATTTCTTATTTGGACGGTTTAAAGGTTTATTTGAAGGATGGGGGATGGATTTCGGTTAGATTCTCCGGCACGGAGCCGCTTTTGCGCATTTTCTGCGAGATGAAAGACAGGAGTGCTGCGGAGGACTTCTGTAGCATATTTGAAAAGTTCCTGGCACTATAAAAACGATAAAGAAAAGGATATCTTTTAAGAGAAGGATCCATCGACGAAGGAGAAATGGATTTGTGATGTATCATTAAGAGATATGGAACAGATAAAATATAAACTCCGCCGGGAGAATTTCGGCGGAGTTTATCGCTATGTGATGGGCGAGGTGGGATGATGAAATGGAAAAGATTCGTTGATCAAATTAGTCAGAAATTGAGAAGGCGGAAATCACTCAGATGGAGCATGGTCAGAAGGCTTGTGTTCGGCTGGGTTTTTCCGCTTTTTATGCTGACTTTTATAATTATCTTTTTCGTGGCGGCGAACAGTCATGAACAGGTGGAGCATACTATTATGGCGTCTCTCGAAAAGTCTACGCAGATTATGCGAATGCAGATCAAGGACTGCGAGACAGCGTCCAAAAACGCCTCCTATATGCATGTCATCTCAGAGAGTTATCAAACCTATCTTAAGGATAGAAATAAAGAGGATTTTAGAAAGAGTGTAGTAAATTTCCTGGAACAGCAGTATCAGTTCAATGATAACTGCCGGACAGCGGAGCTGATTGTGCTGTCGGACCCGGCGGAGCGGTATTATGTGATGAATGTATCCGGAAACAAAGGAACCTATCGGGAGATTGAGTTTTTTTATCAGACGGCCCGGGATCAGATTCTCCAGGCTGCCCGGGATCTCGACACGGCCACGACGCTTGTGGGAATAGAGGGCAGAGTTTATATGGTTCGGAATCTGGTAAATGCCAACTTTAAGTTTAAGCCCTACGCCGTGCTGGTTCTGGAACTGAATCCCGTTTCCCTGCTGGAGAGCTATGCGGGAATTTGGGGTTATGAGAGTGTGGCTGTTTATTGGAATGGGGAGCTGATGATGGCAGAGCAGGAGACTGGGAAGTATCTGCCAGAGAGGCTGGGAGAGCAGCTTGACAAACAGGAGGAGCTGTATATTCGAGGCGGCAGATGGGAATCTATTCACGCTTATCGGAGAATGAATCTGTACGGCGGGACGATGGTGACGGCTGTCAGTGTGGATAAGAAGATCACTCATGCGGGGATTACCAGTCTGGAATCGCTTTTTCTTATTCTTCTGTTGTTTATGATTCCACTTGTAATTCAGATGATGCGCTTCTTTCATGAAAAAGTGACTCGGCCGTTAAAGCAGCTTGTCACAGCGTCGAATGCGGTCAGGGAGGGAAATCTGGGAATTCAGGTTGAGAATACAGAGGACAACGAAGAATTTTATCAGATGAAGGATTCCTTCAATCATATGTCGCGAAGGCTTAAAAATCAGTTTGATAAGATTTATCTGGAGGAAATAGCACTTAGGGATGCAAAGATTATGGCGCTGCAGTCTCAGATCAATCCTCATTTTCTGAATAACACGCTGGAGATTATAAACTGGGAGGCGCGTCTTAATGGAAATTATAAAGTGAGTGGTATGATTGAGGCACTCTCCACCATGTTGGGGGAGACTATGAACCGGAATGAGAAACAATTTCATACGGTAGCGGAGGAGATGGCATATGCGGATGCTTATCTCTATATCATTTCGCAGCGATTTGGCGCGAAGTTCCAGTGCACGAAAAAAATTGACGAGAGTCTTTCTAACGTGCAGGTACCGCGGCTGGTCATTCAGCCCATCGTGGAGAATGCGGTGGAGCACGGCATGGATATCACCAGGCAGGGACAGTTGGAGATCAGATTGTCTGCGCGGGAAGACGGGTATCTATGTATTGAGGTGGAAGATAACGGGCATTTGACACAGGAAGATCGAAGCAGGATTGACAGGCTCCTGTCCCGGGATATCGAGCTGTCCAAGGAGAAACGGGTGAGTCTGGGTATTCGTAATGTTGACCAGAGACTTAAGATGATATATGGTTCGGATTGTGGGTTGTTTATAACCGGAAATGACCAGGAACATACTGTCAGCACAATTTTGCTCAAAATGGATGTGCCAAGCGAACAATAAAAGGCAAAAA
>DLAA01000024.1:13079-30680 GCA_002493835.1 Lachnospiraceae bacterium UBA7060
CAAGCGAACAATAAAAGGCAAAAAAGGACAATACCAGCAATTTTCCGCAACCCGTTTACGGCGTATGATAAATACATAAAGTTGAGGCAGAAAAAAGCAGATATCAGTAAACGAAAGGGAGGAAGATAGGATGAAGAAAAGATGGATAGCGGCGATACTTGCAGGTGCAATGGTGTTGTCAGTAACGGCGTGCGGCGGCCAGGACAGTACAGGCGGCGGTGATGCGCCGACAGCCGCACAGGGCAATGAGGCAAACAGTGCAGGAGGCAGTGATGAGGCGTCTGCTCCGGCAGCATCGTCTGGACCGGTTGAGCTGGTGGTGACGACCACATTCGCAGGTGAGGATACCAACGCACAGAATTACAAAGATGCAGTGGCAGCATGGGAAGCGGAGACGGGCAATGTGGTGATAGACACATCGGCCAGCGCAGATGAGACGTTCAAGGCGAGAGTGGTGACAGATTTTGAGACAGGTTCTGAACCTGATGTGCTGTTCTTTTTCAACGGCGCAGATGCCAACAGCTTTATTGAGGCGGGCAAAGTAGTGCCGATTGATGAAATTCGGGAAACGTATCCGGAATATGCAGCAAACATGAATGATGATCTGATCACGGCTTCGCTGGTTGATGGCAAGAGATATGCGGTGCCTGTAAACGGAATCTGGGAGGCAATGTTCATCAATACGGAGATTCTTGAAGAGGCTGGTGTATCCAAGCCGGGCGCGGATTACACTATGGATCAGTTCAAAGCAGACTGCGCGAAGATCAAGGATGCGGGATATACACCGATCGCGGCAGCTCTTGGCAATATCCCTCATTACTGGTGGGAGTTTGCGATCTTCAACAATCAGTCTCCGGCAACACACTTGGATATTCCTGCAAGTGTGGATGATGTGAACGGGCAGGCCTGGGTTGCAGGTATGAATGACATCAAGGAGCTGTATGAATTGGGCTATTTCCCGGATAATACACTCTCCGCAACAGATGACGAGACGTTTGCTATGTTCACAGACGGTAAGGCAGCATTTTTGATCGACGGTTCTTGGAAGGTTGGTGGTATTGTGGGTGCGTGCCAGTCTGATCCGGATGATCCAGCTACATTAGATGAAGAGAAATTGGCTAAGTTTGACGTGACTTATGTACCTGGCAAGGGCGATAGAAAAGCGACAGATCTGATTGGCGGTATTACTTCCGGCTACTATATTACGAGAAAAACATGGGAGGATCCTAAGAAGCAGGCGACAGCAGTCAACTTTGTAGAGTATATGTCTTCTGATAGTATTGTTCCGATCTTTGCGCAGCATGCGGCATCCGCGTTAAAAAATGCGCCGGAAGTTGATACGGCTCAGTTCAACGCATTGCAGATCAAATCTATGGATATGATGGCGGGTGCAACATCTTTGACAGGTGTGCTGCAGGATCTGTTCCAGGGTGACTGCCGTGTACCTACCTTCGACGGTATGCCTGAGATCGTAACGGGCAGAGTTTCTGCAGAAGATGCGGTGGCAGAAGGTCTGGATATCTATAATAACCAGTAAAAATAGCGTAAGCATGGAAGGGGCAGGGGATTACCCTGCCTCTTTATAAAAAAGCATGTTTGGCAAAGAAAATTATGGAGGCAGCGTATGGGGGCAAATATTTATCGAAATAAGAAGCCGGCGTTTGTATTTTTAGTTCCGGCGTTTGTGTTTATGGTAGTATTTCTCTACTATCCTTTTATTAAAAACGTAATAAACAGTTTTATGGAGATTAAGAGTCTCGGTGCGGCTGGGACTCGTTTTAACACACCGTGGTACAGCAATTATGTGGAGATGTTCCAGGACCAGAACGTGTGGACTGCTGTTAAGAATACAATTTTGATGATGATTGTGACATTGGTTGGGCAGGTGGGAATCGCGGTCATTCTTGCGCTGATGGTGGATAATATTGGCAGAGGCAGACAGTTTTTCCGAACCGTGTTTTTCTTTCCCATTGTGATTTCGGCAACTGCGTTAGGGTTAATGTTCAATCTAGTTTTCTTATATGATAAAGGAATGGTCAATCAATTTCTGGAAACGCTGGGTAAACAAAATTTGACGGATTGGAAAGCGGAAGGAATTGCTCTTTTTACAATGATGCTGCCAGTTATGTGGCAGTATGTGGGATTCTACTTTGTTATTTTGGTGACGGGACTGAACAATATATCAGATGAACTGTATGAGGCGGCGAGAATCGACGGCGCGACTAGACTACAGAGCGTACGATACCTTTCCATTCCGCTTCTCCACAATGTGATTTGCACCTGCAGTGTTTTGGCAGTCACCGGTGCGCTCAAGGTGTTTGATCTGCCCTGGGTCATGTTTCCCAAGGGAATGCCGCTAAAGACCACTTTCCTGACAGGCACTTACATGTATTATCACACGATGGAGACGAAGAATGTGGATTACGGTGCGGCGCTGGCAGTTCTGATCGTGGTGCTGGGGATTGTCTTGTCTAAGATAGTCAATTGGATTTTCCGTGAAAAGGACTACTAGGAGGAGGGGAGAAGGTATGTCAAAGAAAAATAAGTTTTCGGCAGGAATGATGGTCGTGTACGTGATTCTGACATGTTGGGCATTGACGACTGTCTATCCGATTATCTGGGTGATACAGAATTCTTTTAAGGCAAAAGATAAAATCTTATCAAACTCTTTCGCCATGCCTCTGGGAGAGCTGTTTACCGCAGCGAACTACAGAAAAGCATTTAAAACGGCGGATATCCTGGGGTCCTACAAAAACAGTCTGTTCATTTCTTCCATGGTAGCAATATTTGTCATTCTGCTGGCGGGCATGGGGGCTTACGCACTTGCGAGATATCAGTTTAAAGGCTCCGGCATACTCCATTCTATGGTGGTTGGTGCTATGATGTTTCCGGCTTTTGCCACGGTAATTTCTGTGTATCAGATAGAATTTCGGTGGGGAATCGCCAGTACAGGCAGCTGGTTTTTGAATATGCTGTCGGTAATTTTGCCCCAGGTGGCCGGCAATCTGGCCTTTGCCATGGTGGTTCTAATCGGGTATATGAAGGGGCTGCCTGTCGAATTGGAGGAGGCGGCTTACATGGAAGGGTGCAATGCATTTCAGATTTATTTTAAAGTGATTATGCCTCTGACAAAGCCATCTTTTGCGACGGTAGCGATCTTTTCTTTCCTTTGGAGCTACAATGACCTGTTTACACAGTCCTTTTTCTTAAGAAGGCCTGACATGTACAGCATTACTATGATGCTGAATAATATAAGTGCCAAGGAAGGGACGGACTATGGTATGATGGCAGCGGTGGTAGCGCTTATTATTATTCCGGTTATTATTGTTTACTGTTTCTTGCAGAAGTATATCATCAAAGGCATGACTGCGGGAGCTGTCAAAGGTTAAAATAAAGTATCTATGAAGATAGATGTAAAGAGGGAATAGACAATTTACAGAAAATTCGGTATGATAAAGTATAGATGAGGGGATTAGGATGTACAGAGTGGTTATTATCGATGATGAGCCATTGATCGTGGAGGGGTTGTCCAAAACCATAGCCTGGGAGAAGTGGAGCTGCCAGGTGACGGGTACCGCCTGCGACGGAAAGGAAGGAATGGAGTTGATCCGTGAAAAGAGGCCTGATATTGTAATCACGGATATTAACATGCCTAAGCTCGACGGACTTAAGATGATCGCCGGTTTAAAATCGGAGTTCCCTGATATGCAGCTTATCATTTTGACTGGGTATCGGGAATTTGAATACGCGAGGCAGGCAATTGAGTTAGGGGTGTCCAGATTCCTTTTAAAGCCCTCCAAGATGAACGAGCTTGAGGAAGCGATCGAGACCGTGACAGGACGGCTGGATCAGAGAGCTGTACCGAAGATAACGCCTGTTTTGGAATTTGCGCAGAAAGATGTGAATCTCTCTGTGCCAGCAGGGATCACAGAGATTGAAGAGAACAGTGAGGCCAACAGTTTTATTGTGAAGAATGCGCTGGAGTACATCCGGGAAAATTCTCAGGAAAAGCTCCGGCTGACAGATGTGGCGGATCAGGTTTATGTCAGTCAATGGCATCTGTCTAAGCTTTTGAACAGACACACTGGGAAAACGTTCTCCGATCTTTTAAACGGCGCTCGCATGGACAGATCGAAAGAGCTGCTTAAGGATCCTGCCCTTCGGATCTGTGATGTGGCGGAGATGGTGGGATTTCAAGATCTTGCACACTTTTCGCGCGTATTTAAGAAGATGGAAGGAATGTCCGCAGGGGAATACCGCAATACCTGCTGCGGGACGGAGGAAGAAGAAAAATAAGCAGAATGGAGGGGTTTTTATGAGAGTATATTGTGCGGCGGACTATTATCATGCAAGCAGGGTGGCGGCGAATATCATATCGGCGCAGGTGATTATGAAACCTGATTGCGTCCTGGGGCTGGCTACAGGTTCCACGCCCATCGGCACCTATGAGCAATTAATCAGGTGGTATGAGAAGGGAGATTTGGACTTCTCTCAGGTGCACAGCATTAATCTGGATGAGTACAGAGGGCTTTCGCCGGAAAATGATCAGAGCTATCGCTATTTTATGAATAAGCATCTGTTTGATTCTATCAATATTGATAAGAAGAATACCTTTGTGCCGAATGGTATGGAGCCGGACAAGGAGAAGGCGTGTAAAGATTATGATGAGATCATCCGTTCCCATGGCGGTATCGACCTGCAGATTCTTGGGCTGGGACATAACGGACATATTGGGTTTAACGAGCCGGGCAGCGCTTTCGGCAAGGAGACGCACTGTGTACAGCTGACGGAGAGCACCATATCTGCGAATGCCCGCTTCTTTTCTTCTGCGGATGAGGTGCCGAAGGAGGCCTACACTATGGGGATCAAGTCCATTATGCAGGCAAAAAAGATTTTAGTGATTGTCAGCGGGGAGAGTAAGAAGGAGATCGTAAAGAAAGCCTTTACAGGCCCTATTACACCCGAGGTGCCAGCTTCTGTATTACAACTCCACAATGATGTGATTCTGGTGGGAGATGAGGCTGCACTTTCCGAGTTTAAGAAAAATTAATATGATGAAAGATGCCGCAGAAAACAGTGTGCGGCATCTTGTCTTTGCAATAAAGGAAATTGAGGAGACATGGAGGAGTAGTATGCGTTTGATCAAAGGAATGATTTATACTGACAAGATGTGTTTCGAGCCGGGAAGCCTTATCGTAGAAGGGGATCGGATTGAGAAAATAGACAGATGCGAAGAAGAAACACTCACGGAAAAGGAGCGCGGGACATATGTTCTGCCGGGATTGGTGGATACGCATTTTCACGGTTGTGCGGGATATGATTTTTGTGACGGTACAGCGGAGGCGGTGCGCGCTATTGCTGCTTATGAATTGACTCATGGTATCACTACAATCTGCCCTGCCACCATGACGCTTTCCGAGGAGGAGCTGACAAATATCTGTGCCGTCTGTTATGAAACGGTGGAGAAACAGACGTTGGAATGCGGGATTCCTCTAAAGGATGTGCTGCGGGGCATCTATCTTGAGGGACCCTTCATTTCTATGGAAAAAAAGGGTGCTCAGAATCTGGCTTATATTCATAAGCCTGACATGGAAATGCTCAGACGCCTGCAGCAGGCGGCGGGCGGGATGATCCGAATTGTTGCGATTGCGCCGGAGACGGAGGGCGCGATGGCCTGCATAAGGGAGGGAAGAGAGGATTTCCGTTTTTCTATTGCCCACACTTGTGCGGACTACGAGACGGCGAAGGAGGCTATCGAGGCGGGAGCACGGCATGTGACGCATCTTTACAATGCTATGCCGCCATTTACCCACAGGCAGCCGGGGGTGATCGGCGCTGCAGCTGAGGACGGTCAGACAGAGGTGGAACTGATTTGCGATGGAATTCATATTCATCCCAGTGTGGTGAAGAGCACTTTTAAGCTTTTTGGGGTAGAACAGATGATTTTGATCAGTGACAGTATGATGGCCACAGGCATGGAGGACGGAGAATATGCACTGGGCGGACAGCCGGTTACGGTAAGGGGTAACCGGGCTGTTCTGAAAGATGGAACGATCGCTGGAAGTGCCACCAATCTTTACGACTGCATGAAGACGGCAATCCAGATGGGTGTGCCAAAGGAGGAGGCAGTCAGGGCGGCTTCCTTTAATCCAGCCAAGGCTGTCGGATTAGAGAAAGAGTGCGGCGTACTTGCTCCGGGGAGAAAGGCGGATATTCTTCTGGCAGACCGTGAATTTTCGCTGCTTGAGGTGATAAAGTCCGGGTGCGCGGTGAAGGGATAAAAAGCCAATTTACTTTTCGGATATGGTATGATAGAATAAATCCGATTCAGAGGATTATTATCCGGGGAGGAAAGCTTTATGAAAAGAGGGAAGTGTGCGGCCTTTGTGCTCGCCGTTTCAGTATTTTTGGCTGCCTGCGGTGCAGAGGAGACGGCGGTGACCACGGAGGAGATCGTAGTGCCGGAAATGTCTTCAAAAGATATATTGGTAAATTCACTGGAATATTTGTTGGAAGAAGAGACACGGGAAGAAACGTCAGGAGGAAAAGAAAAAGCGCAGACAGATCAGCCTGAGAAGGAAGCACAGACACAGGAAGATGAGAGTGGGAAGAAGGAGAAGGAAGCGGTGATCTGCTATGGGAAGGATATGGAGTCCGGCCTGATGCAGGAGACGGTAAAAGCGGAGGAAATTACCCCTGACGTACTGCTCGGCGCACTGGCCAGGCACAATATTGTGCCGCTTTTGGATACCAAGGTACTTTCTTTAGATGTGAAGGAAGAGGGCGGAAAAAAGTTTTTATATCTGGATTTGTCCGGAACCTTCCGGGAGTACTTGATGACTATGTCTATGGAAGCGGAATGTATTATTATTTCATCTATTGCGAATACGTTCTTGACAAACTACGATGCCGACGCGGTCTATATTACTGTGGAAGGAGAGACGCTTGTCACTTCTAATGCGGAATACATAGAAGCAGTTTCTGAGTGTACACCGGCGCAGATGCTTGCAGATTTGACAGCAAAGGACGCCGAGGCATCAAAAGAGTTATAACAGGAGAAAGAAGGGAGCAGCATGGCTGAGGTCAGCGAGAGGGAACAGTTGATATTTGACATTGCGCAGATGGAGTGGGAGTTGTTTCAACAGGTTTACAACACGGGAGGCCGGGCTTCCTGTCAGGACGATCCGGATACCTTCTTTAAAATGCGTATGAGTCAGTGGATGGTCTACTCTGATGAGGTGTTGTTGAGCTATCAGAAAGACTGTAGAGAGGCTGTGGCGGAGGGGAGAAACCCGATCTTTGAAAAGTACGGCTGGATGATGGAGAGTACCTATCCGGAGGAATTTGAAGGGATCAAGTCACATCTGCCTGATGTGTCCGAGAAGAAGGAAATTGTCGAGAAGATTGTAAAGATCAATCTGGAATGGGATGCACAGATGAGCCATGATTATCCTAATCTGCGAAAGCGCGGCAGGGTGGCCACCACCGCGGAGGATGGTGTGATGGCGGGATCCTCTATGGAGAGTTATCTTCGCGGCGAGCTTTATACATATTCTATGAGAACGCTGGAGTTAATTCTGAGAGAGACAAAGGAGGCCGAAGAAAAAGGCGAGAGCCTGCTGAAACAGACCATCGCCAATGAGACGGCATTCTACGGATACAAATCCCTGGAGGATGCGGAAGCCAGATATGCGCGATAAGCAGAGCAGGAAGCCTCTTGAGTCTCTGCTTAAGCTTGGAAAATCAGAAATGTAAGCGTCTGCGCACTTCGTTGCGCAGGCGTTTTTTGACGAGAATCGTAATCAGGGCAACGTCGATGATTACACAGACCGTCAACACGACGGCGGACCAGGTCAGCAGCAGCGGCTTTAGGATCATCCGGCGGATCATTAACTCTAAAGCGGCACAAAATAAGGGAATCTCGATAAACAGGCACAGCGCGCCGGAGAGGATTGTGAAGGGGATTTCTTTTGCAAGGAAAGTAAAGACCTCCATCCCCATCGTGACAAGAGCAACGATAGGGAGGCCAAGTTCCCAAAACCAATCGCTAGAGGGAGTGAGATAGGCGATCATGTACAGATAGACTGCCACCGCCACACCATCCGCGAGCAGAGAGACGTAAAGAGGTGTTTTACTGTAGTACACCATCGGAAAGGTGAAGACAAACAGGCAGATACAGATACCAATTACCAGAAGAGACCAGAGGGAATGATTAAATACCAAAAGGTTTAACAGCAGACAGGTGGCGCCAGTGGTGGTTAACACGACTGCCAGCAGGATGCCCAGATCTTTTCGCCTGACTATTTCCACCTGTCCTTTGTTGACGGGATAGGGGGAAGCAGGTGTATTTTTTCCTGTTTCATTTGGATTGATGACTGGTGTGTGGCAGAGCGGGCACTCTCTTAAGGAGGCGTCCAGTTCTACGCCGCAGTTTACACAATATGACATAGCAGATCCTTTCTTGCTTTGTAAGCGATTTGTCAGTGAACGCTGTCTGCGCGGTTGCTTTCGATTTTTACATGAATGCCGTCCTGCACCAGCCGGCGGAAAAAATGTCGTTCTACGTCGGTTTCTGCGATACTGCTGGCAAAGTTGACGGTCAGAATATCTTCAAAGCTGATGATCGCGCAGTTAGTGCGGGAGGAAAAAGGCTGTCCCATATAGATGTCGAAGCGGTCAATATAGGGTTTCATATCTTCTGGAACCGTGAGCGCACCCATATTGGTGAGGCCGGCGGAAGAGTTTTTATCCTGAACCCTTGTATAGAAAGTGCGGACTACCAGATCTTTGATAAACAGTGGTACAATTCGGATCAGAAAATTGTGTTTTGTGGCAGCATTGGTTGTAATATCGCCACACAAAAACTTTTGGTTTATATAATAACGCATGAAATTGTGAACCTGTGTCACAATCTCATCAAAGCTGTATTCGCCGAGCCGGGGATCGATAGAAGGATACACCATAGTGATGAAATTGCGCAGGGTCTTTGAGGGAAAAAAACGCCGCAGATTCACGGGCATAGCGATTCGCACCGGCTTAAGCCTCAGGTGAAAGTCTTCATTCTGCTTTTGCAGCAGGGCATAGAGCAAAACGGCATTTAAATATTCCGTGATTGTCGCTTTGTATTTTTTCGATACAGCCATAACTTCTGAGACAGACATGATGCCGTCTACAATATTTAGGGTGTAAAAAGGCTCCTTGGTGCCGCGGACGCGGTAAGTTTTTTCTGAGGGGCGGGGCGGCTTGACTTTCGCGGTGGCGTAGCGCATGTAGGCGTCCTCCAGTTCCTCCGGATCAGGCTCCTCATCAAGCTTCAGCACAAACCCGGAAGGCGTTATTATGTGGCCTGAAAGTTCCAGATATACGGCGGTCAGTGTCTGCAGAAGGCTCATGCCGCCGGTGCCGTCTCCGAGGCAGTGATGCGCTTCCAGGGATATGCGGCAGCCATAGTAGTATATTCTGATAAGATAACGATTGTTACCCTTAAAAGGCATTGGCATACAGGGATTTTTGATGTCTTCCTGCACGAATGGTCCCGGTCTTGAATTGGGCTCCAGGTAGCGCCAGAACAGCCCCTTTCGGATTGCCACTTTGTAAGTGGGGAAACGGGGAAGCGTCCGGTCAAGAGCTTTCTGTAAGAGAACCGGGTCAACAGGCTCCTTTAGCAGCACACTGAGGCGGTACACGGAAGAGAAATCTCTTCTTTGCAGGGTAGGATAGACAGTGGCGGACAGATCCAGCTTATACCAGACGTCTTTTTTGCCTCTTCCGGCAGATATGTTTACTTGTTTTTTCGAAATTTTCTTTGACATAAAGTAAGTATACCACAAAATTCCTAATTTATGGTAGAATTGTTGCAGACTTCATGGTTTTATTTCCGCGCGCAATGAGCTGGCCCCGCTTCGCTCTTACTGCGGGGTATTTCACTAGGGAAAGAAACGGAAAAGATGGAAAAACGGGAGGATGTATGGATAGGACAGATAAGAGGAACGCCGGATTGATGAGCCTGATCAAGCGTATGCACGGTGTGGTGGAAAATGTGGATATTGAAAAGCACAGGCAGTCCCAGGATCATTTTGGGGCTCTTTTAGGAAATAGCAGAGATGTGATTGTGGAGGATGTGGAGATTGCTCCGCAGCGATCCAATGAGGTGGCGATACATGGAGAGTGGATTTATGTAAACCGGTCTCACATGAAAAAATATATTATTCTCTATTGTCATGGTGGAGGGTATTCCACGGGCAGCAGTCTTTATGCCAGGACGCTGACTACGAAGCTTGCGACTTCGACTTCCATGGATGTGTTAAGTTTCGATTACAGGCTGGCGCCAGAGCATCCTTACCCGGCGGCTGTACAGGACGCTGTGCAGGTCTGGAATTATTTGATGCTTTTAGGCTATGGTGCGCGGGACGTGGTTTTGGCTGGCGACTCTGCGGGAGGTAATCTGGCTCTCTCCCTCTGCCTGAAGCTGAAGAGCGAGAGGCGGCTTTTGCCCAGGGGATTGGTCCTCATGTCACCTTGGACAGACTTGACAGCCTCCGGCAAGTCTCATATAACCAAGGCGAAGATTGACCCTGTTCTGAATGCCGCCTATTTGCAGGAGATGATTGGAAATTATGCCGGAGGACAGGATTTGAAAGATCCGCTGATCTCTCCTCTGTTTGGTGATTATGCTGGATTTCCGCCTGTATATATTCAAGTGGGCAGCAATGAAATTTTACATGATGATGCCGCGCTGCTTTATAAAAAACTTTTAAAGGATAATGTCTGTGTGAAGATGGAGGTCTTCCGGGGGATGTGGCATGTATTTCAAATGTCGCCTTTTAAGACTGCTTATGAGGCTATGGATAAAAATGCGGAGTTTATTTATGATATTTGCAGGTGAAGAGATCGACTTTGGCTATGATCCTATATGAATCATACAGAGATAAAATGACCCCAATAGTATTTATTCAATAAATTTTTAGAAGAAAAAAGGAATTAGGCGGGCGGGGGCGAATAATAGTGGTAGAAGCGAGTGAGCAGGCTCACTCTGGAGCAAGCTCACTCTTGAACTGATTCACTCGGGCAGCGAGGTAACATACATGAATATACGGGAAAGTTTGGAACAGTGGGAAAAGGAGTATTTAAGCCCATATGCCATGCTCAGCATGAATTCCCAGGGAAGGCTGAAGGAGGAGGAACAGTGCGATATCCGTCCCGTTTTTCAAAGAGACAGGGACCGGATCATACATAGCAAGTCCTTTCGCCGGCTGAAGGATAAGACCCAGGTGTTTCTAACGCCTGAGGGAGATCATTACAGGACTAGACTTACACATACGCTGGAGGTGAGCCAGACAGCCAGAACCATTGCCAAGGCCCTTAAGTTAAATGAGGATTTGGTGGAGGCCATTGCGCTTGGGCATGATCTGGGCCATACGCCATTCGGTCATGCGGGGGAGCGGGCTCTTGACAGGGTTTGTCCCTACGGTTTTAAGCACAATGAGCAGAGTGTGCGGACAGTGGACCTTCTGGAGAAAGATGGGCAGGGCATTAATCTGACCAGGGAAGTGCGGGACGGCATTCTGAATCATCAGACAATAGGTATGCCCAAAACTTTAGAGGGCCGGATTGTCCGGCTTGCGGACAAGATTGCTTACATTCATCATGATATGGACGATGCAGTGCGGGCGGGAATCATGAAGGAGGCTGACGTGCCGAAGGAGATAGGGAGCGTGATCGGTTATAGCTGCGGTCAGCGTCTGGATTTTTTCATCCACAATATTGTGACGAACAGCAGGGGGCAGAATGATATCTGTATGTCCCCCGAGGTGGCGGAGGCCATGCAGAGAATGCGTGAGTTTATGTTCCGGCATGTATACAGGAACCCTATGGCTAAGAGCGAGGAGGGAAAGGCGGAAAATTTGATTATCACGCTGTATGAACACTATTTGGTGCACACAGAGCAGCTGCCGAATTTCCTTTTTAAGCTTTTGGATGCGGGGGAGCCTTTGGAAAAGATTGTGTGTGATTATATCAGCTCGATGACAGACCGGTTTGCCATTGCGCAGTACGAAAGACTCTTTATTCCGAAAACCTGGCACGGCTGACGGGCAAAAGAAAGGAAAACATGCGTTATTCGGAGGAACTGATCGAGGAGATCAGAACGAAAAACGATATCGTGGAAGTGATATCGGGCTACGTCCGCTTGCAGAGGAAGGGGAGCAGCTATTTTGGGCTCTGTCCGTTTCACAATGAGAAATCACCTTCCTTCTCCGTGTCCCCAGGGAAACAGATGTATTATTGTTTCGGCTGCGGGGCCGGCGGCAACGTGATTACATTTTTGATGGAATATGAGAACGCGTCCTTTCAGGAGGCACTTAAGATGCTTGGTGATCGGGCGGGTGTATCTCTGCCGGAGGTGGAGTACTCCGAAGAGATGCGGCAAAAGGAAAGCAGGCGGGTGAAACTTCTGAAGGTCAATAAGGAGGCCGCTAAATATTATTATTATCTGCTCCGTACGCCCAGGGGGCAGACAGGCTATCGATATCTTTCTGGCAGGGAGCTTACGGACGCGACTATGAAGAAGTTCGGACTCGGCTATGCGGATGGTGCTGGCTCCGATCTGACGGCTTACCTGCGGTCGAAGGGGTATGCGGATGATCTGATTACGGAGGCGGGCCTTGTTGGGTTTGACGAAAAAAGGGGTGTTCACGATAAATTCTGGAACCGGGTGATGTTTCCGATTCAGGATGGGAACCACCGGGTGATCGGTTTTGGGGGAAGAGTTATGGGTGATGCAAAGCCTAAGTATCTGAACTCACCGGAGACTATGATTTTTGATAAAAGCCGCAACCTTTATGGTTTGAATTTTGCAAGATCCTCTCGTGCAGGCAATATGATTCTCTGCGAGGGATATATGGATGTCATCGCCCTGCATCAGGCGGGATTCGGACAGGCTGTGGCATCGCTTGGGACTGCCTTTACCGTGGGGCAGGCCGGTCTTTTGAAGCGTTATGGGGAAGAAGTTTTTTTGGCTTACGACAGTGATGGGGCAGGCACAAACGCAGCCCTTCGAGCGATTGGTATTTTAAAGGAGGCGGGCCTTAGAGGCAGGGTCATTGATATGAAACCTTATAAGGATCCCGATGAATTTATAAAAAACCTGGGCGCCCCTGCTTTTCAGGAGCGGATTGATAGGGCCCAGAATGGATTTTTCTTTGAACTGCAGGTGCTGGAGCAAAGCTATCATATGGAAGACCCGGAGTCAAAGACTGCTTTTCACCGGGAGATAGCGAAGAGGCTCTGTGGTTTTGAGGAAGAGGTGGAGCGTGAGAATTATATCGAATCAGTGGCAGAGCGGTATCATATTGGTTATGAGAATCTCAGGAAACTGGTGAATGGTTATGCGGCGCGGTCGGGGCTGGTGAAGCCGGTGGAACGTCCCAAGTCCACGACTGCAGGGAAGCCGGCATCGGAGGATTATGCCAAGAGGTCACAGCGTATTCTGCTGACATGGCTTTCGGAGGAGCCGGAGATCTATGCGAAGCTCAAAGCCTATATTTCACCGGCTGACTTCACGCAGGATCTCTACCGGCAGGTGGCGGACAAGCTTTTTGCAGGGCTGGAGCAGGGAGATTTTTCGCCGGCATCCATTGTGAGTGCCTTTGAGGAGGGAGAAGAGCAGAGGGAGGTGGCTGCCATCTTTAATACAAAACTGGAAAGTCTCAACACGAAGCAGGAGAGGGAGAAAGCTCTGCACGATGTGATGATGGCGGTGAAAAGAAACAGTTTTGCTTATTATTCAGCGAGAATGGGGTCGGATATGGAGGCGTTTAACCGGTTTTTATCAGGTAAAAAGGAATTGGAAGAGCTGGAAAAGACGCATATTTCCTTGTGATCAGGGTAAGCTAATCGAAAAAAGGCATGTTTGGGGATCGGACAGAGGTTAAACATAGGAAGGATGGAGCAATTCATGGAGGAAAATGTACAGGCAAAGTTTGAGGATCGATTAAAAGATCTCCTGGCTATTGCAAAGAAGAAGAAAAATGTTCTGGAATATCAGGAGATCAGTGACTATTTTTCAGACATGTCTCTGGAGGAGGAGCAGTTTGATAAAATTTTAGAGACTCTGGAGCAGAATAACGTAGATGTACTGCGCATCACCGAGGAGGATGACGTGGATGATGAGGAGATCATCCTGACGGAGGAGGACGATGTAGATGTAGAGGAGATCGACCTTTCCGTGCCGGATGGCATCAGCATTGAAGATCCTGTCAGAATGTATTTAAAAGAAATTGGAAAGGTGCCTCTTTTAAGCGCGGAGGAAGAGATCGAGCTGGCGAAAAAGATGGAGATGGGGGATTTGGAGGCAAAACAGCGTCTGGCCGAGGCTAATCTTCGACTGGTGGTCAGTATTGCCAAACGTTATGTGGGCCGCGGTATGCTTTTTCTCGATTTGATCCAGGAAGGGAATCTGGGTTTGATTAAAGCGGTGGAGAAATTTGATTACCGAAAGGGTTATAAATTTTCCACTTATGCTACTTGGTGGATCAGACAGGCCATTACAAGAGCGATTGCGGATCAAGCCAGAACAATCCGTATACCAGTGCACATGGTAGAAACCATCAATAAATTAATCCGGGTAAGCAGGCAGCTTCTGCAGGAACTGGGGAGAGAGCCGTCACCGGAAGAGATCGCAGAGCAAATGAACATGCCTGTGGAGCGGGTGAGAGAAATTTTAAAGATTTCTCAGGAGCCGGTTTCTCTGGAAACGCCTATTGGTGAGGAGGAGGATAGTCATCTGGGAGATTTTATCCAGGATGACAATGTGCCTGTTCCGGCGGATGCCGCAGCCTTTACTCTGTTAAAGGAACAGCTTGTAGAGGTGCTGGGGACTTTGACGGAACGGGAGCAGAAAGTGTTGAGACTTCGGTTTGGGTTGGATGATGGCCGTGCCAGAACCCTTGAAGAAGTGGGAAAAGAATTTAATGTGACCCGTGAGCGGATCAGGCAGATTGAGGCTAAGGCTTTGAGAAAGCTGCGCCACCCCAGCAGAAGCCGGAAACTAAAGGATTATCTGGATTGATGAGGCCTGTTATATTATCAGAGAGAATGTGTACAGTGGCGCAGATGGTGACCAGCGGCAATACTGTCTGCGACGTGGGATGCGATCATGGGTTTGTGCCAATTTACCTGGTACAGCATGGAATCAGTCCGAGAGTGCTGGCGATGGACTTGCGGGAAGGGCCGCTTGGTGCGGCCAGGGGACATGTGGCAGCCTATGGTCTGCAAGGGCAGATTGAAACCCGATTGTCTGATGGTTTACATAATTACAAAAGCGGCGAGGCGGATACATTGATCTGTGCCGGAATGGGTGGTGGGCTGATAAGAAGGATTTTGGAACAGGAGCGGGAAAAGGCTCTGTCTTTTCAGGAGATGGTTCTTCAGCCTCAGTCAGAAATAGAACAGTTTCGCCGTTTTCTCCGTGAGGAGGGATATAGTATTCTTGAAGAGAAGATACTAGAGGAGGATGGAAAGTTTTATCAAATCATAAAGGCGGTGCCAGGCCATGGGGAAGTGTCTTTGAAAGGTTCCCCGTTTCCATATGAGACAGAAAAAGAATTATGTAAACTTACAGATAAATATGGACCGATATTGATGCAAGAAAGAACACCTGTTTTTTTATCTTTTCTAGACCGTGAGGCAGCCGTCTATAAGAAAATTCTTGAAGAGTTGAGTAAACAGGGCTTTGGGGATGAGAGGAGAAGGAAAAGATATGTGCAGGTAGAGGCTCTCTTAAGAGAAAACAGTCTTGTGCGTGCAATGACTCAAAAGTTTACATAATATTTGGACGGTAGAAGAAAAATGGGAGGGCAGCTTATGGTTACTATCAACATTGGAGGTAAAGAGAAACGCTACGAAGATGGTATCAAGTATGAGGTGATAGCGGAGGAACATCAGAACGACTATGTCAGCCAGATTGCCCTGGTGACGGTGGACGGTAAGATACGTGAGCTTATGAAGCGTGTGGACAGAGATTGTACGCTGGATTTTATTACTTATGCGGATACTACTGGCCATAAGACTTATGTGAGAACTGCCATCATGCTTATGATGAAGGCTGTCAGAGATGTGGCGGGCATGGAGGCAGCTGCCAATGTGAAGGTGGAGTTTGCCATTGGCGCAGGCTATTATTGTTCCTTTAGGAACGGTCTGAAACTGGACGAGAAGACAATAGAGAAGGTAAAGGATCGCATGGGCGAACTGGTGGATATGGATCTTTTGGTGACAAAAAAGGCATATCCGGCGGATGAAGCGGTGGCCCTTTTTGCAGAGAATGGCATGAAGGATAAGGTGTCTTTGTTCCGCTACCGCAGAAGTTCTAATATTAATGTGTACTGCATGGACGATTACTATGATTACTTTTACGGTTATATGATGCCCAGTACAGGTTATATCAGGCTGTTTGATCTCTTTTCATACGAAGAGGGGATGATTCTGCTTCTTCCGGAGCAGGAGGACCCTGAGACAATGCCGGAGTTTAAACCTCGGAAGAAATTATTCCAAACGCTGCTTGTTACAAGAGAGTGGGGACGGGAACTAGGCATCGATACGGTGGGCGATTTGAATGATCAGATCTGCAGCGGAAGCATCTCCGATATGATTTTGGTGCAGGAGGCACTGCAGGAGAGACGGATCAGCGAGATTGCCAGAGATATTGCCAGACGCGAGGGTGTGAAGTTTGTTATGATAGCAGGTCCCTCCTCTTCTGGAAAGACCACATTCTCTCATAGATTGTCAATTCAGCTTCGGACCCACGGGTTGAAGCCGCACCCGATCGGTCTCGACAATTATTATCTGGACCACGATTATACGCCGCTGGATGCGGATGGAAAGCCGGATTATGAGTGCCTGGAAGCGTTGGATGTGGAGCAGTTCAACCAGGATATGGCGGCACTGTTAAAGGGGGAGAAGGTGCAGCTTCCCACCTTTAATTTTAAGACCGGGAAACGGGAGTACAGCGGAAAAGTGACAGAG
The DNA here is from genome assembly GCA_002493835.1 of Lachnospiraceae bacterium UBA7060. Taxonomy (GTDB): domain Bacteria; phylum Bacillota; class Clostridia; order Lachnospirales; family Lachnospiraceae; genus UBA3282. Next base: position 30,099 of record DLAA01000024.1, read on the forward strand.
CTTGGGCCGAATGATATTTTGGTGATAGAGGGAATACACGGACTCAATGAAAAGATGTCCTATTCTCTGCCGGCTGAGAGCAAGTATAAGATTTATATCAGCGCTCTGACTACTTTAAATGTGGATGAACACAACCGAATTCCCACTACGGACAACCGGCTGCTTCGCCGTATTGTGCGGGATGCCAGAACCAGAGGGGCTTCTGCAGCGCGGACGATCTCCATGTGGCCGTCAGTCAGGAGAGGAGAAGAAAAATATATATTCCCGTTCCAGGAGGAGGCGGATGCCATGTTCAATTCTGCGATGCTTTATGAGCTGGCAGTGCTCAAGCAGTATGCTGAACCGCTTTTGTTCAGTATAAAAAAGGGAGAGCCGGAATATCATGAGGCGAAGAGACTTCTTAAATTTCTGGAGTATTTTTTGGGAATCAGCAGCGAGGAACTGCCCAAAAACTCTCTGTGCAGGGAGTTTGTAGGGGGAAGCTGCTTTGATGTTTAAAGTTGTTATCATTATAAGATAAGTGGAACAAATGATCGCGGCTGTACAGACGCAAGGGTACAGACGAGGAAAGTCCGGGCTCCA
>DLAA01000169.1:0-9801 GCA_002493835.1 Lachnospiraceae bacterium UBA7060
ATGGGCAGTGATTCGGATATGCCTGTTATGGCGAAAGCGGCTGATATTCTGGAGGAACTGGGGATTTCTTATGAGATGACGATTATTTCCGCCCACAGGGAGCCGGATGTATTCTTTGAATATGCAAAGAGTGCGGAGGCAAAGGGCTTTCAGGTCATTATTGCGGGGGCTGGTAAAGCGGCCCATCTGCCTGGAATGTGCGCGGCTATTTTTCCGCTGCCGGTGATTGGGGTTCCTATGAAAACTTCCGATCTGGGAGGGGTAGATTCTCTTTATTCTATTGTACAGATGCCTACCGGCATTCCGGTGGCTGCGGTTGCCATAAACGGCGGGCAGAATGCGGGAATTCTGGCGGCGAAGATTCTGGCGGTTTCGGATGCGGCGCTTCTTAAGCGGCTGAAGAAGTACTCGGAGAGCTTGAAGGAGAGCGTGCAGGAGAAGGATGCGAAGCTTCAGGAAGTCGGCTACAAGGCATATATGAAAGCGTGATAAAACAGAGGAGGTCTGAGGATTATTATGACTATGGATTATAAGGCGGCTGGAGTGGATATCGAGGCGGGATATCGTTCGGTGGAGCTGATGAAGCAGTATGTGAAGCAAACGATGAGACCGGAGGTGCTGGGGGGAATCGGTGGATTCTCAGGGGCTTTTTCTCTTGAAAAGATAAAAAATATGGAAAAACCTGTGCTTCTGTCGGGAACGGACGGCGTAGGGACAAAAATTCAATTGGCGTATTTGATGGATAAACACGATACGGTGGGGATAGATTGTGTGGCAATGTGTGTCAATGATGTGGTCTGCGCAGGTGCACAACCGTTGTTTTTTCTGGACTACATAGCCTGCGGGAAAAACTATCCCGAGAAGATTGCCGCTATCGTGAAGGGTGTTGCCGAGGGATGTAAACAGGCGGGCGCGGCTCTGATCGGTGGAGAGACGGCGGAACATCCCGGGCTGATGCCGGAAGAAGAGTATGATCTTGCAGGGTTTGCCGTGGGCGTGGCGGAAGAAAAAGATTTGATTACAGGCAGTGATAGTAAACCGGGAGACGTGTTGATCGGTATTGCGTCTTCGGGTGTGCACAGCAACGGCTTTTCTCTGGTGAGAAAGGTGTTCGGCGTGACGAAGGAGAAGCTGTCAGTCTATTATGATGATCTGGGCGCAACCTTGGGAGAGACATTGCTTATACCCACCAGAATCTATGTGAAGGCATTGCAGGCAGTCAGAGAGGCGGGAGTTATCGTCAAAGGGTGCAGTCATATTACGGGGGGCGGCTTTTTCGAGAATATTCCCAGGATGTTACCGGAAGGTGTATCTGCGAGGGTGAATAAAGGCAGCTTTGAAATACCTCCTATTTTTGGACTTTTGCAAAAGACGGGAGGGCTGGAAGAGAAAATGATGTATAACACTTACAATATGGGAATTGGTATGATGCTTGTGGTGGATGCCGCACAGGCGGACCGGACCCTGGATGCTCTGCGGCGGGCTGGAGAGAAAACCTGGACAGTGGGTGAAATAGTATCCGGCGGTCATGAGGTGATATTGTGATTAAAAATCAGGATTTGTGTAAAGGGATCAGAGTTATGTGATAGGAGGAGGAGCAAATGCTCAGAGCAGCTGTGTGTGTGTCAGGGGGAGGCACAAATTTGCAGGCAATTATTGATGGAATCGCACAGGGGGCAGTTGCTCACACGGAGATTGTGAGAGTGCTGTGCAATAATCCCGGTGCCCGCGCTCTTGAGAGAGCAAAGGAAGCGGGAATCGAGACGGTGTGCGTGTCACCGAAGGATTATGCGGACAGAGCGCAGTTTGAGGAGGCTTTGGTCCGCAGTGTGGATGAGGTGTCGCCTGATTTGATTGTGCTGGCGGGCTTTATGGTGAAGGTGCCTGTGGAGATGATCAAAAAGTACGAGAACCGGATCATCAATATCCATCCCTCTCTGATACCGGCGTTTTGCGGTACAGGTTATTACGGGATCAGGGTACATGAGGCGGCTCTTGCAAGAGGCGTGAAGATAACTGGTGCTACGGTGCATTTTGTGGATGAAGGAATGGATACGGGCCCCATCATCAAACAGAAGGCCGTGAAGGTATACGAGAATGACACACCGGAGTCGCTGCAGAAGCGTGTGATGGAGGAGGCGGAGTGGGTGCTTCTTCCCTGGTGTATCAATCATATTGCGGCTGGCAAGGTGAAGGTGGAGAATGGCCGGGTGACGGTTATGGAGTAACAATGAGAGAAGAAGTTCTAAAGACGTCCCGTCATAGGACGGGATGCCAAGAACTTCTAAGTCTTGCACGGTGATTTGAGAGGGCTGAGATAAAGAAAGGTGAGAAAACCATGAAAATTTTGATCGTAGGAAGCGGGGGCAGAGAGCATACAATCGCAGTGTGTGCGGCGAAAAGCCCCAGGGTGGATAAGATATATTGTGCTCCGGGCAACGCAGGGATCGGACAGATTGCGGAGTGTGTGCCGATCGGCGCTATGGAGTTTGATAAGTTGGTGGCTTTTGCCAAAGAGAAGGCCATCGACTTGACCATTGTCGGCATGGAGGATCCACTGGTAGGCGGTCTTGTGGATGAGATGGAGGCAGCTGGGCTTCGGGTGTTTGGCCCGAGGAAAAATGCGGCGATTCTGGAGGGCAGCAAGGCATTTTCCAAGGATCTGATGAAAAAATATCAGATCCCGACGGCGGCTTACGAGAGTTTCGACGATCCGGAAAAGGCGCTTGCCTATCTGGAGGGGGCGAAGCTGCCGGTGGTGTTAAAGGCGGATGGTCTTGCGCTTGGAAAGGGTGTGTTGATCTGTGAGACTCTTGAGGAGGCGAGAGAGGGTGTCCGTACTATCATGGAGGACAAGAAATTCGGCACTGCGGGAGACCGCATGGTAGTGGAGGAATTCATGACGGGCCGGGAGGTCTCTGTGCTCTCTTTTGTGGATGGAAAGACAATCCGTACGATGCCCTCTGCTCAGGATCACAAGCGGGCTCTGGACGGGGATCAGGGACTTAATACGGGCGGCATGGGCAGTTTTTCGCCTACCCCTTTTTATACGGAGGAAGTGGATGCTTTCTGTAAAGAACATATTTTCCAGGCAACGGTGGATGCCATGGCAGCGGAGGGCAGGCCTTTTACGGGAGTGATTTTCTTCGGCCTGATGTTGACAGAGGAAGGTCCAAGGGTGCTTGAGTACAATGCCCGCTTCGGAGATCCCGAGGTGCAGACGGTACTGCCCCGTATGAAAAATGATTTGATTGATGTGGTGGAGGCCTGCATAGAAGGGCGGCTTGATCAGGTGGAGCTTTCTTTTGAGGAGAATGCGGCGGTATGTGTGATTTTGGCTTCTGAAGGGTATCCTGTTTCCTATGAGAAGGGATTTGTGATTGAGGGATTGGAGAATTTTGAAAAGAAAGACGGTTATTACTGTTTCCATGCGGGAACTCGGTTGGAAAATGATAAGATTGTCACAAATGGAGGCAGAGTTCTCGGCGTTACGGCAAAAGGAGCAACACTGAAGGAAGCGAGAGCGAATGCCTATGCGGCGACAGAGTGGGTGCGGTTTGACAACCAGTATATGAGACATGATATCGGAAAAGCGATTGACGAGGCCTGAAGGGGAGTGTTTTTGTGAGCAGGGAAGAGAGAATTGAATATTTAAAAAGAGAACTCAGCGAAGTGAATACTTACAACCGGCCTACCTACTGCAGTAAATGCGGAGGTGTCATGGTTTTTAAAGGCGTGGGTGAATACGAGTGCGAGAAGTGCGGCTATGTGGATTATGACGACTATGGAAAGGTGCGCGGTTATATAGAACAGCATATGGGTGCCAATGCGGCGGAAGCTTCCAAAGCTACCGGCGTTTCCCAGAAGTCTATCCGGGATATGCTTAAGGAGGCAAGGCTGGAGATTGCGCCCAACTCTACTTTCTTTCTGCGTTGTGAGGTCTGCGGTGCGGCAATCCGCTGGGGAAGGTTTTGTCCGAAATGTGAGATGGCGCACCACAGGAATATCGAGGAGATAGCGAGAAAGTCGAGACATTCCGATGATATGTACGGTTATAGTACAGAGCGGCGCAGAGGAGAGGAAGGTTCTAAGCGCTTCACAAGAGAGAAGGAAAATACTTGACAGAGGAGAAAAGCATGAGGGTACGAAAGAACAAGCAGATAAGAGGGAGAAAAAGGGATGCAATACGGATGGCCGTTTTTGCGGGAGCAGTATTTCTCCTTGCATGGTGTAATCCGATGGTGAGCCGTGCGGAGGCCACGGGGACGGTGATTCCCAAATCTGTTAATATCAGAAAGCAGCCTGATCAGGGAAGCGAGGTGATTGGCAGTTCCTCCGCTGGTAAGGAGATCAGCATCCGGGGACAGCTTGACTCTTCCGGCATCACCTGGTATCAGGTGTACGTAAATTCTAACACTATGGGTTATGTGCGCGCTGATATGATAGAGAAGAAAGGGGACGGAGATATCCCTACGGTCCTTGCCACGGCGGCTGATACGGGCGGCAGCCCGCAGGAATCGGATTCCTCGGAAGGGACATCGTCAAGTGAGGGCGGTGCCAAGGTGGAAGCGCAGGAGGGCATGGACCGTCAATATGCCAAAACCAAGGTACAGGCGAAGGTGCGTCCCGATCCTTCCACATCGAATAGTCCCGTTGATTCACTGAGGCCGGACACCCAGGTGGTGGTAAGTGGAAAGTCTGAGGGAAGCGATAGTAAGACATGGTATTATGTTACTTTCACAGGTTCGAACGGCTCGGAGAGAACAGGATTTATCCGTTCAGATCTGCTGGAACTGGGTGATATGCTGCCGGAGGAAGAGGAGCCCCAGGAGGAAGAACCGCAGGAGGAACCACAGGAACCCGAAGCGGCACCCAGAAATGATTATGAGCTAAAAATTGAGAATGGTTCCGACGGGGAAGAGGTGTGGTATATTTATGACAATGTCACGGGGCAGAAACAGAAGCTGGTTCCCCTTTTAGAATCGTCTTATTCACAGGCCCTTGAGGATGAGGAAGGGACAACAAAGTCTATCGTAAAACAGCGTATTGTGATTGTCGTGCTTGGTGTGCTGCTGGCAGTGCTTGTCATTGTGGTAATCATTATGGCATTTAAGCTGCGGGATGCCTACTATGAAGAGTATGAGGACGACGAGGAGGATGATGAAGAGGACGACGAAGAGGAAGACCGCAGAGCCTCAAGAAGAGAGAGCACAGAGAAGGAAAAGGCTGTAAGACGCAGGGAATCTGAGGAGGAGAGCAGACCCAGAAGGCGACCTCAGGAGACGGTTCAGACAGGAGTAAAGACGGACAGACAGAGGGACCGCAGAAGATCTGAGAGGGAGGTCGTTTACCGCGAGGAGCCTGCTGTGGAGGAGAATGTCAGACCTGCCAGAGCCCGCAAAGCCAAAAATTTCCTTTTGGATGATGACGAGTTTGAATTTGAATTTTTGAATATGGACGATAAGGATCTGAAGTGAAATACCCCGCTGCAAGCAATGGGGCATTAAACTTGAATCGCTCCAAAGGGCGGGGAAGGATTTCATGTTTATTGAAATTGATTTTAATAGTGACCAAGCGATTTATTTGCAGCTGAAAGATCAGATTATCAGAGGAATTGCGACTTCTCGTTTTCAAGAAGGGGATATGCTTCCGTCAGTCAGGCAGCTGGCGGATACGATCGGCATCAATATGCACACGGTAAACAAAGCATACACAGTGTTGAAGCAGGAGGGCTATGTCAAGGTGGACCGCAGGCGGGGTGTGATGGTTGCTGTGGATATTGACAAGATGCGGGCCCTTGAAGAAATTAGAGAAGAGTTGATGGGTACTCTGGCAAAGGCAAGCTGTAAGAATATTTCCGGAGAAGAAGTGCATGCTCTTATAGACGAGATTTATGAGGAATATGGGAAAGGAATGGAAGACTAAATGCAGCCTCAATTTACGGATAAGGCAAAGACAGCTCTGCTCTTAGCAGAGAGGGCAGCCAGAAGCTTACGCCAAAGTTATGTGGGGAGCGAACACATCCTGTTAGGACTCCTTCGGGAAAATACAGGTGTCGCAGCTACCGTGCTTTTAAATAACAGCGTGGATATTGTGCAGCTCAAGGAAATGATTAAAGATTTGATTGTGCCGGAAACTTCTGTTTTGATTGCAGAGCGGGACGGGTATTCTCCGCGGGCACAAGCCATTTTAGAGGAGGCGCACAGGCAGGCAGAGCGGTTTGGCAGCGATAAGACAGGGACAGAGCACATTCTTTTGGCTCTCTTAAAGGAGGGGGAGAATGTAGCAGTCAGGCTTTTAAATACCATGGGGGTTTCAGTGCAGAAGCTCTATGTGGATGTGCTGGTGGCCATGGGTGAGGATGGTGCTCTCTATAAGGAAGACTTAAGCAGGAAGCAGAACAGAAAAAAGGGAGCTACATCTACGCTGGATCATTACAGCAGAGATTTAACGGCGCTTGCCAAGGAGGGAAAACTCGATCCCGTGATCGGCAGGGAAGAAGAAATCACGAGAGTGGTACAAATTTTAAGCCGCCGTACGAAGAATAATCCCTGTCTGGTGGGGGAACCGGGCGTTGGAAAAACTGCTGTTGTGGAAGGACTTGCCGCCAGGATTGTGACAGGGGATGTTCCATTTACCGTACAGAATAAGAGGCTTTTGACGTTGGACCTCTCGGGCATGGTGGCGGGAAGCAAATACCGCGGTGAGTTTGAGGAACGTATTAAAAAAGTAATAAAAGAAGTCATTGACGATGGCAATATTATTCTCTTTCTGGATGAGATGCATACCATTATCGGTGCAGGCGGCGCAGAAGGAGCGATAGATGCATCTAATATTTTGAAGCCTTCTCTGGCAAGGGGGGAGATTCAGCTGATCGGTGCTACCACCATTGCGGAGTACCGCAAATACGTGGAGCGTGACGCGGCTTTGGAACGCAGATTTCATCCGGTGACAGTGGAGGAGCCTAGTATTGAGGAGACAGAGAATATTCTGCGCGGTATTGCCCACAAGTACGAGGAGCATCACCGGGTCACCATCACGCCCGAGGCAATCAGTGCTGCGGTAGCCTTGTCAGCTCGCTATATCAATGACAGAAACCTGCCGGATAAGGCGATAGATTTGATCGACGAGGCGTCGGCTGCGGTAAGGCTGCATGTCACAAAGCAGCCCGATAAACTGCAGGAGCTGTCTGAGGAGATTGATAAAATCGATCTGCAGATCGAGCGGTCAATCCGCATGGAGGCTTTTACGCAGGCGGCGGAGCTTAAGAAAAAGCAGGAGAACTGCATTAAAAAATACGAGCGTCTGATCAGGCGTATGGAGCAGGAAGAATCAAACCGAGCCTATGTCGTCGGAGAAAACGAGATTGCTGAGGTGGTGTCGCTGTGGACGAAGATTCCGGTGAAGAAGCTGGCGGAAAAGGAAAGCGAGCGTCTTCTCAAGCTGGAATCTATTCTGCATAAGCGTGTGATTGGCCAGGAGGAGGCTGTGGCGGCTGTGGCAAAAGCTATGCGCCGAGGCAGAGTAGGACTGCAGGATCCTGGCAGACCCATCGGTTCTTTTCTATTTCTCGGTCCTACGGGAGTAGGCAAGACAGAGCTCTCTAAGGCTTTGGCGGAGGCTATGTTTGGATCGGAGAATGCGTTGATCCGTGTGGATATGTCGGAGTACATGGAGGGACATTCCGTGTCGAAGATGATCGGCTCTCCGCCGGGTTACGTAGGTTTTGAAGAAGGAGGACAACTCTCCGAGAAAATTCGCAGGAATCCGTATTCGGTGGTGCTCTTTGATGAGATTGAGAAAGCGCATCCGGATGTGTTCAATGTCTTGCTGCAGGTGCTTGATGATGGACATATCACCGATTCCAAGGGACGTAAAGTGAGCTTTAAAAACACCATACTGATTATGACCTCCAATGCGGGAGCACAGCGCATCATTGATCCGAAAAATTTGGGCTTTGGTGCGGTGGAGACAGAAAAGCAAAGCTATGATAAGATGAAGGGCAAGGTAATGGAGGAAGTCAAGCGTCTCTTCAAGCCGGAGTTCATAAACAGAATCGATGAGATCATGGTATTCCATCCGCTCAACAAAGAGGATATGAAAGAGATTGTTACACTTCTTACAAAGACATTGTCGAAGCGGTGTCAGGAGCAGATGAATATCGATCTGAATGTTTCTGGTTCGGTGAAGGAGTATCTGATTGAGAAACATATGGACACCAAGATGGGGGCAAGGCCCATGAAGCGTGCCATTCAGTCGGAGATCGAGGATGCCCTGGCGGAAGAGATTTTGGCAGGAAAAGTCAAGGCCGGAGATAAGGTGTCTGTGGGATTGAAAAATAAGAAGATAACTTTTACGGTAAAGCCTGTGTAAAGACCTGCTGTACAAATGATAAAAGATAACCATTTAAGAGAGAATTGCAATGCAATTTTTAAGCGCAGATTTTTCATTCTGCGACGATAGAAAGACTTAGGAGGAAAAGAGCAATGGCTGTAGTAGAGGAGCTGCTGCGCGCAGAGAGTGACAGGACAATCAGTTTTGGCAATCATAAGCTGGCGGCAAAGGCGAAGCTGGAGGATTATGAACATGGCGGCAATTTGTACAAGGTGAAGACTTTTAAGGAGCTGACGAAGCTTGAGAAGAACGGCATGTTTGCCTATGAGTCAGAACCGGGTACCAGCGTAAATCATTTCGAAGAGACAGAAAATGGTCTTACTTTCCTGGTGGAGGGTGACGAGGACGCGCAGATCACAGTAGGTCTTGAGGAGGACACGGTGTATACGGTATATGTAAATGGCGTGAATGTAGGCGAGATGAAGACTAACCTGAGCGGGAAGTTGAATATCAGCGTGGAGCTTTCCAATGTGGGGGAAGCGGAGGTAAAGATTGTGAAATAGGGGATCAGTTTGATATCCCGGGCTCTTTAGCCGATATGTATGTCATATTCGGTTGAAGGGCTCAATTTTTCTGTGGAGGAAGAACAGAGCGATGGCAAAGGGGAAATCAACCGTATTTTTTTGTCAGAACTGTGGTTATGAGTCTTCCAAGTGGCTGGGACAGTGTCCGGGCTGCAGGGAGTGGAATACCATGGTGGAGGAGCCTGCGCGGATCAGTGGCGGCAGCAGAGCAATGAAAACGGTAAAAGTGGTATCGGGCAGGAAGGCAGAGGAACCGATGAGCCTGAATCAGGTGAAGCTGCAGGAAGGGAAACGGATGACCACGCACATAGCTGAGCTTGACAGGGTGCTCGGCGGCGGGATTGTACCGGGCTCCCTTACACTGGTGGGCGGCGATCCCGGTATCGGTAAATCAACTCTTCTTCTGCAGGTGTGCAGGCATATGGCGGCGGACGGACATCATCTTCTCTATATATCGGGAGAGGAGTCCTTGCAGCAGATCAAGATCAGGGCCAATCGGATCGGAGAATTTTCCGACAATCTGCTTTTTTTGTGTGAGACCAGCCTGGATACAGTGGAGCAGATTATCAGAAGACATATGCCGGCGGTGGCTGTTATCGACTCCATCCAGACTATGTACAGGGAGGAAATTTCCTCCGCTCCGGGAAGCGTTTCGCAGGTGAGAGAATCTACCAACGTACTGATGCAGCTTGCCAAGGGATTGGGAGTCTCCATACTGATTGTAGGCCATGTGACCAAGGAGGGAACGGTGGCAGGGCCAAGAGTTTTGGAGCATATGGTGGATACAGTGTTATACTTTGAGGGGGACAGACATGCCTCCTATCGTATTCTCAGAGGTGTCAAAAATCGGTTTGGATCTACCAATGAGATCGGTGTTTTCGAG
>DLAA01000169.1:10101-13781 GCA_002493835.1 Lachnospiraceae bacterium UBA7060
ACCAATGAGATCGGTGTTTTCGAGATGAAAGAGGAGGGGCTTATGGAGGTGGAAAATGCCTCTGAATTTATGCTGAGCGGTAAGCCCGAGGGGGCCAGCGGCTCCGTGGTGTCTTGCTCGATGGAGGGTACCAGACCTATTTTACTGGAGCTGCAGGCACTTGTCTGCCGCAGTAATTTTGGTATACCTAGAAGACAGGCGATTGGTATGGACTTTAACAGATTAAACCTTTTGATGGCAGTTTTGGAGAAACGATTGAATTTGCAGATGTCAGACTGTGATGCTTATGTGAATTTGGCGGGCGGTATAAGGATTGCTGAACCAGCCATCGACCTGGGAGTCGCTATGGCAGTAGTTTCCAGTTTCAAGAATCGAGTGATAGACGACAAGATCATTGCTTTTGGAGAGATTGGCCTAAGCGGTGAGGTGAGGGGCGTATCACAAGCTTCCCAGCGGGCTGCGGAGGCGGTAAAGCTGGGATTTACTACCTGTATCCTTCCTGCGGTCAATGTCGGTCAGATTAAAGAGAAAGAGGGTCTTACTGTAATCGGGGTGAAAACAGTGCGGGATGCCATTGACTTGATTTAGAGCTGTTTATGTGATACGATATTTTGAGCTATTATGGTATAAAAGGGGAAGTGAGGTCTGACAAAGGAGTCAGTATGGATAAGAAAAAGCACGGTTTTCGAGGGAGTATCCCTCTTCTGATCGTGGAAATCTGCATCTTGTGTATGGCCATCGGCGTGATGTATGTAGTGGTTACAATGACGGGCGAAGTGAATCACAAAGATATTGACGAGGAAGACATTCACATGAATGAGGAGATCGTCAGAGAAAAAAACACGGGTGTGATGAAGGCGGAGGCGAAGGAAGAGGAGCAGTCGAAAGGCTGCCGTAATATTGCCCTTTTTGGCGTGGATGCTAGAGACGGAGAACTGGGAAAAGGAACCAGAAGCGACACGATAATGATAGCCAGCATCAATCAGGACACGCAGGAGATCAGATTGATTTCTGTATTCAGGGATACCTATCTGAATCTGAGTAACGATAATTACAATAAATGCAATACTGCTTATGCGCAGGGCGGACCAGAGCAGGCCATCAATATGCTTAATATGAATCTGGATTTGGATATTACGGACTATGTGACAATCGGGTTTTCAGGACTGATTGATGCGGTGAATGCGCTGGGTGGTATAGAAATAGAAATAATGGACTCGGAGATTTCTCATTTGAATAATTACCAGCTTAGTATGGCCGAAGAATTGGACGTGGATTACACGCCGGTGAAGCTAAGCGGCAGACAGCTTTTGAATGGCATGCAGGCTACTGCATACTGCAGGATTCGTTATACCAAAGGCGATGATTTTAGACGGACCGAAAGACAGAGAGCGGTGCTTGCCGCTATGATGGATAAGGCTGGCGGTGCTCCTCTCAGTACATTGACTGATTTAGTTAACGCTGTTCTGCCTCAGGTGGAAACTTCATTGGATGTCAATGAAATCTTGAGTGTCATTGGGAGTGTGGCAGGCTATAATATGGCAGCAAGTGACGGTTTCCCCTTTGAGGGAGGAAGGGCCGGTGCCAATGTGGGAAGCAAGGGGAGCTGTGTGATTCCGATGGATCTGGAGGAAAATGTCAGACAGCTCCATCAGATGTTGTACCCGGAGGAGAGTTATACGCCTTCTGCGCAGGTGAAGCAGATCAGCGAAGAGATCATTGAGCAGACGGGAGAGTTTCTGCAATGAGAAAGTTATTGATTTATTTAAAGGATTATAAGAAGGAGACGGTTTTAGCGCCGCTCTTCAAGATGTTGGAGGCCACATTCGAGTTGTTTGTGCCCTTGGTGATGGCGGCGATTATTGATCGAGGCATCAGGCAGGAGGATACAGGCTATGTGCTGCGGATGGGGCTTCTTTTGGCGGCGCTGGGATTCATAGGGCTTTTGTGTTCTGTCACAGCGCAGTACTTTGCGGCAAAAGCCGCCGTGGGATTTTCGACAAAGTTAAAATCAGCTCTCTTTGATCATATACAGAGTCTTTCTTTTACGGAGATCGATACGCTGGGTACATCTACGCTGATTACGCGGATGACGGCCGATGTCAATCAAGTGCAGAACGGTGTGAATATGGTGCTGCGTCTCTTTTTGCGTTCGCCTTTTATTGTTTTTGGCGCTATGATTATGGCCTTTACGATCGATGTACAGTCCGCCTTGATTTTTGTGGTGACAATACCGCTTCTCGCGGTGGTGGTGTTCGGCATTATGATGATTACCATGCCCATGTACCGGAAGGTGCAGGCAGGGCTGGACGTGGTGCTTTCGGTAACCAGAGAGAATCTCACAGGTGCGAGGGTGATCAGGGCTTTTCACAAAGAAGAAGAAGAGACCGGGAAATTTAAAGAAAGAAATGATAAGCTCGCAAACTTACAGCTTTCTGTGGGGAAAATATCGGCTTTGACTAATCCGGTCACCTATATAATTATCAATGCGGCTACAATCATTCTGCTCTACACCGGTGCGGTCCGAGTGGATGAGGGCAGTATTACGCAGGGGCAGGTGGTGGCTCTTGTAAACTATATGTCACAGATTCTTGTGGAATTGGTCAAATTGGCAAATCTGATTATAACCATCACTAAGGCGCTTGCCTGCGCTAACCGGATCGAGGCGGTCTTTGAGGTGAGTTCTTCTATGCAGTGGGAAGCTGTGAAGTCGGCCAATGCGGCGATGGAGAACGTGCCGGCGATAGAAGAGAGTGGGATTGATAAGAGCGAACCGAAGATAAAAAAGGAACTTGCTGTGGAATTTTCCCATGTGCATTTGACTTATGCAGGGGCGGGGGCGGAATCTCTCTGCGATATTGACATTGAGGTGCCGAAAGGCCAGACCGTGGGCGTTATAGGAGGCACAGGTTCAGGCAAGTCTTCTCTGGTCAATATGATTCCGCGGTTTTACGATGCCACCCGGGGAGTGGTGCGCGTGGACGGCAGGGATGTAAAAAACTATGGAATGGAAGAGCTCAGGCAGAAGATTGGAGTGGTTTTGCAGCGTGCGGTTCTCTTTCGCGGCACTATCCGGGATAATCTGCTGTGGGGCAGGGCAGAGGCTGCGGATGAGGAATTGTGGGCGGCATTAGAAATTGCCCAGGCAAAGGAGTTTGTGGAGGCAAAAGAAGGCGGTCTGGATGCATATGTGGCCCAGGAGGGGCGAAATTTGTCAGGCGGGCAGAGACAACGGCTCACGATAGCGAGGGCGCTTGTGGCAAAACCAGAGATACTGATTTTGGACGACAGTGCGTCGGCTCTTGATTACGCTACGGAGGCGGCTCTTCGTATGGCGCTTAAGAAACTTTCTCCGGAGACTACGGTGTTTATCGTTTCCCAGCGCGCTTCCTCCATTCAGCATGCGGATCAGATTATTGTGCTCGAGGATGGGGAGATGGCAGGGCTTGGAACCCATGAAGAGCTGCTTTCAAACTGTGAGGTGTATCAAGAAATCTATTATTCACAGTTTGAGAAACAGACTGCCATGCAAAATTGAATGGGCATGGCAGGGGCGGAAGAAAGGCATGGCGAACAGCATAAAGATGAGGGTGATAGATTGAAAAATCATGCCGATGCACTGATTTTCAATCGGTTATTTGAGTCAGAGCCTCAAATATGCCTTGATCGCAGTCGGAAAT
>DLAA01000101.1 GCA_002493835.1 Lachnospiraceae bacterium UBA7060
GTTTTCAACTGGATTGCTTTGTACATGGCCTATTATAAACTTGAAATTATATGCATACAATGTTAGAATTGTGTTGCATACAATTTTATGGAGGAAAACCCATGCCTGTCAATTCCTTTGAAGATTACCCCATGTCATGGAGGCCGCAGAAATCCAGACTGGAAAAGCCCTATTACATTTCCATAGCCGCCAGCCTTGAGGCAGATATCCTGTCCGGAAAACTGTCGGCTGACACAAAGCTGCCGCCCCAGCGGGAACTTGCCGACTTCCTCGACCTGAACTTAAGCACAGTCACACGGGCATACAAGCTGTGCGAACTCAAAGGGCTCCTGTATGCCGTCACGGGACGCGGGACTTTTGTTTCCCCCGGCACATCCGCTAAAAATACTTTTATGGAAAAAGAGGGCGGCATCATCGAAATGGGCATGATCAAGCCATTCTATGAAAGCAACCGTGCCATCCAAAGTACGGCGCGGCTTGTTTTGGAAAGGGATGAATCCATAAGGCTTTTTGAATACAGCAGCCCCCTGGGAACGAAGCGGCAGATAAACGCCGCCCGGAAATGGCTGCGCCGGATTGGGGTAAACACCGGGGAGGAAAACATCCTGCTCTCTGCCGGGGCACAGAATGCCCTGTCCGTCATACTTATTTCACTTTTCAAGGCCGGGGATAAAATAGCCGTAGACACCTTTACCTATACAAACTTTAAGGAGCTTGCCAATTTCCTGCACATCCAACTGATCGCTGTACCCGCGGATGGAGATGGGATGTCCCCCGACGGGCTTATGGCAGCCTGCCGGAATACGGGGATAAACGGCATCTACCTTATGCCCACCTGCAGCAACCCCACAAGTATCTTTATGCCGCAGCCACGCCGGATGGAACTGGCAGAGATCATCCGGCAGTTCCATCTGCTTGTGATCGAGGACGACATTTATTCCTTCCTCTCCGCTTATGGCCGTACCGCTCCTGATGCAGAGCCGTTCTTTTCCCTTCTGCCGGAGCAGACCGTCCATATCTGCAGCATCTCAAAATCGTTATGCGCCGGACTGCGGGTTGCCTTTCTTGCCTTTCCGGACCGATACCGTGAGCTGCTGGTCTCCGGGATGCTGGGCATCAATCTGAAAACCGTGTCCCTCAACAGTGAGATCATTGCGGAGTTGATTGAAAGCGGGGAAGCGGAAAATATCGTGAGGCAGAAAATCCTTTCTGCCCGGAAACGAAACCAGATATTCAGAACCATTTTTCCTTCATCCGAGACTGATAATATCGAGCGGTTTTTCCACTGGTTGCCGCTCCCCGTCCATCTGGCAAGTGAGGAATTGGAGCTGCTGGCATTGCAGAAAGGGATTCATGTACTTGGCTCCCACCGTTTCGCAATGCAGAATGAAAACAGATCAGCTTATGTCCGGGTATCTATTGCTTCACCCGATACGGAAGATGATTTAAGAAAAGGGCTGCTGCTGTTAAAAAATATATTTGAGGAAAAGCAGATGAATTTCTTTGTCTGAATTTGAGATGCCCGAATATTGAAAAAGGACTGCCGAAACAGGCCTTTTCACGCATTAGAACAAATACCGTTTTTTACTCTTCACAAAATAAGATTATATCGTTCAAAAAGTTTATCAAAAAAATCACATATCATTTGTTTAGCATTGACCTCATCCAAGAACTCATATCCACCAAATCGATATACTTCATATCCTTTCAACCGCAATGTCCTATCATCCTTTACCATCTCTGCATACAATGATGGTTCGGCTTTTCCATTCAAAGAATAATGTTGCTGTCCATCTAATTCAAAAACAATCTGCACTCCCCCTGGTAAAAGCATCAAAAAATCCATTCTTTGATGCGAATACACCACGTTTCCATTTCTTTGATATTTACTACGAGGATCATAATGTAAATACACCTGCGGAACTAATGCCGGAATATTTTTCTTTACAGGATGACGGTAATAATTGTAATATGTCCTGAAAAAAATTTTTTCAATATCCGAATCCAAAGATTGTCTTAATCTTCCATACAATCCCAATTCCGGATCACCATCGTTCTTTTTATTATTTTCTTTCCACCACTCAACCAATGAATTCCACTGTAAGCCATCTGCTCCTGCTTCAAAATTATAGAGCAAACAGTTATCTGTATCCCCTATCAGCCGTAGTTCATTACTGATTGAATTCTCAATAGTAATATCCGGCTTTTGACCGACGGGTGCAAAAATGAGATTTTTTAATTCTCCCTCAACAATTCTTCTTTTTCCTATGCTGTAATGCGGAACTCCTGACTTTTGGGAACTGATATATAATTCATATCCATCTTCCTTAATTATCCCATTTATTCCCTGAACGTATTTCTTCTGTTCTTCCCCTTCTCTCACTTCTGGCTTCACCAGACACTCTAAAAATTTAACAAATGTTTCATCGGACAGATACTTTATTTCTAATCGGTTAATAAGCAATTCCTTATATGACATTGTCTTATCCAACTTTACAGCAGACATAATTTCTTCACCTACAGTTAATCCAATGAAAAAATCCGGGACTTCAGACATATTCCAAATAAATGAGAGAAAATTGTCTAAACTCATCCTCCCTTCCATATCACCTAAAGAATCCAAAAAATCAACAATTCGCCTTCTCGTCACAAATGAAAATTCTAACTCCGTA
>DLAA01000113.1:0-72503 GCA_002493835.1 Lachnospiraceae bacterium UBA7060
CGGGCCGAAGATGCCGCATTGTTCAGAGGCTTGGGACGCTATTGCACGATACATTTATGCGGGGCTGCAGGGCGGTTCTATCATGAAGGGCTGGATGAAAAAGGAGAATGAAATGATAGCCTGCTGTTCGGATGGAACAAGGCCGGTCATCTTTAAAATAGAGAGAATGGATGTGGAGGGATAAGCTGTGAACGAGATACATCACATATTTTTGTTGCATCTTGAAAAAAAAGAGAATATAATTAGGTTACATAATAAAATGTTATGGCACCTGGGAATTACAGGAAAAATGAGATAATGAGAAGGACAACTGTCGAATATTTCAATCATAATTACAGGTAGAAAAGGTGGAATGATGATGAGAAAGACAAATCTATTCACATTACTGTTGACATGTGGTTTGGCAATAGGTGGAAATGGTATGCCGGTGCTTGCGGTGGGGACGGATACGGACGTACCAGTCTCACAGGCGCAGGAAAAAGAAAAACCGGAAAGTATTTCTTCCAATGATATAGCGGCAGAGAAAGATGCGCAATCTAATGATCAGGCGGAGACGGAGAAAAAAGTGGAAGGATCGGCAACTGCTGAGAGAGAGACTGTTGGAACCGAGATGGCAGGCTCTGTTAACAGAGTCGTATCGTTTACAGATTATACGGGAATGCGTGTCACTTATGATGCAAATGTTTCTCAGAAATATGTGTATGAAGTTGCAGATGGTGTGCTTAAGGCCGTGAAGGAAAAGAAGATAAATGAGAACGGGCAGGAGACGCTTGGACCGGTTGTTTTTGAGGGCAATGTGGAGTTGAAACAGCCGAAAGAGGGAGAAAAATACGAAACGATCTCTGCGGAAATTTTTGGTGGGAATCAAGAGATTACTTATGTAAGGCTGCCAGCCGGAGTAACGGTCATCGAGGGGGAAGGCTTCAAGGACTGTACAGCTTTAAAAAGTGTATATCTGCCCTCAACAGTGAAGGAAATAGGTGAGGGTGCCTTTGAAAACTGTACGGCCATGACCCAGCTTTCCATCCCTAAATCAGTGACTGCGATCGGCGATACTGCATTTAAAGGAGCGGCAAAGCTGCAGTTAGTGCAGCTTCGGGACATGGAATCCAGCGAGCTTGCGTCAGTCGGAGCGTATGCTTTTGCAGGATGCCAGAGCCTGCAGCAGCTGACTCTGCCACAGTCTGTAACGACAGTAGGGGAGTATGCCTTTCAGGGGTGTTCAAAGCTCATAAGAATGGAGATGGAATGTGACCAAATAATAATTGGTAAAGACGCTTTTGCCGATGCAGGTACGGAAGGGGAGCTGGTTATCGTAGCGCGAAAGGGGAGCAATGCCGAGGTATATGCAGAGGAAAACGGCTTGCAGTTTCAGGAGGACAGAGCGCATTGAAAATGAAAAGGAAGCATATCGGTTAGTTTACAAACGGCCCGGATCAAAATTTCCGAGGCCGTTTGTTTTGTCCGGCGGTACAGGTGTATACGCGGAGTTAGAGGGCGCTAGAGGCAGGCTGTAACGATAGAAACTAATGATTGAAGCAGTGCCCGTTTTGTGATATATTGCAACTATAAGATATTGGGAAGCGGTTTGTCCGGAGAGGAGACGGGTATGCGTAGAAAAATAGGGAGCGTGATTCTAGTCGTCTGTATATTGCTGGCGTGGATGCCGGATACTGTCATGGCGGCGAGGATGGAGAGAAGACCAGAGGCGACTGCGACGGCGGTCCAGAAAGTGTCGGACGAAGATCAGAAAGAGACAGACGGGGACGCGGATAAAAGCGAAGAAACCGAAAAAACCGACAAGAGAAACAAGATCAACAAGACCACAAGCAGGGTTGTTGGCACGATTGCGGAGGGCAGCGGCAGTGAGGCAGACCCTTATCGGATCGGGGACGCAGAAACTCTTCGCATTTTTGCCGATATGGTAAATGGTGTGGGAGGCAGCGCTAATACAGGTATCTGTGCGGTTTTGACGGGAAATATCGACTTGTCCGGCGTATGCGGCGCGGGTATTGGTTCGTGGACGCCGATAGGGAAGAAAGCGCACCCTTACACAGGGACCTTTGACGGGGCAGGTTTTTCGGTGAACGGATTATACTACAGCGATCTGGGTGGTTCTTACGCGGGCTTGTTCGGATATAACTCAGGTGTGATAAAAAATCTTGGAGTGGCTGGCGGGAGTGTGGAAGCCGGCAGCTATACGGGGAGTGTCTGTGGTTACAATAAAGGAACCATAGCGGGCTGCTATAACGCGGCATCTGTAAAAGGGGGCAGGTATACGGGAGGCGTCTGCGGCAATAATGAAGGCGGCAGTGTCAATGTCTGCTACAATACAGGCGAGGTCAGCGGCGAAAAATATGTGGGCGGTGTGTGCGGCTATAATAAGAATATTCTGACGGACTGCTACAATATGGGTACGGTGAGCGGGAGCAGCACAAGTGTAGGCGGTGTATGCGGCTACAATAAGAAACAGGTTGCCAACTGCTATAATACAGGGGCGGTAAGCGGCAAGGGAACGGATTATGTGGGGAGTATATGCGGATATAATCATTCTGAAAGTTCTTTTTTGAACTGCTATTATCTGACAACAGGGACAGAGAATGGAAACTATGGTATTGCAATGACGCGGGAGCGGTTTGCGGCAGGAGAAGTATGCTGGCTTTTGAATGACGGGAAGAGCGAGGGAGCTGTCTGGCATCAGACCTGCGGGCAGGGGTTCCCGGCTTTTGGCGGAAAAACAGTATATCAGGTGCAGGCGTACAGGGAGAGCGGCGGCACGAAAAACCTGGTCTCCTGGTATACCAATGAAAAGAGTAAAAGCGGCATGCAGACATACACCGCGCCGGCAGCGGAAAATACGGGCGGGGATTCTGGCGAAGATATAAGCGGAAATCCCGAAGAGTATTTTGAAGAAGACTTTGCGGAACATGCGCATGGGATTCCGAGCGAGACCTCGGACGGACATGTTTATCAGAAACCGGAATGGAAATGGAAGAATAACTGCGAGGAGGCGGAAGCTGTTTTCACCTGTAAGGAATGCGGGGAGGAGAAAATACGGAAAGCTTCGATTAAGGATAATACAATCAAGTTTACAGAGACAGATGCGACCTGTGTGGTGGCGGGAAAGATTGTTTATACAGCATCCGTAGAACTAAACAATAAAGCATATAAGGGTACCAAAACGGTCAAAACAACATCAAAGACAGAGCATGGGAATAATATTGTCTCTGTGCAGGGGAAGCCTGCGACGTGCGAGGAGGCGGAAGTTAAGGCTGGATTTTGGCAATGTCAGGCGTGTGGGCAGTATTTTAAAGATTCGGAGGGGAAGAATCCGGTTCCAGAAAAGGAAGTGATAGGGAGACAGGCTCTGGGGCATGAATATGGCGGTGAGCCGATTGATTGGGGTTGGAAGAGATGGGAGCCAGGTTCTAATACTATTATGGTGACTTTCAGATGTATGCATGGCTGTGGTGAAACGATGGAGCAAAAGGGAGCCGTCAAGTTGGAGAGGCCCACGACTGAGGCGACCTGTAAGGAGGAAGGGAAAGGAACTTACGAGGCTGTTGTAGAAAATGACGGTAATAAGTATACTGATTTGAAGGTTGACGTGATTCCCAAGAAGGAGCACACGTCGGACAACTTGAATCGGGTTTCGGCTGTGGAGGCGGAGTGCGAACAGGACGGAAGAAGGGAGCATTGGGAGTGCCGCTTTTGTGGTAAGTTGTTCGGCGATGCGGAAGGCAGCGAAGAGATAAAATCAGAGGAGGAGATAAAGATCCCTGCGCAGGGTCATGAGCTGAGATGGACTGGAACCGCATATGAATGTGACAATTGCAAGAAATCGTTCACAATTGCACAGGTAGCGGAAGGAAAAATAAACATCCAATCCCTGGAGGACGGCGCTGTCATCACACAGGAAGGGGAGAATCATGAAGGCGCTGTCGATCAGAAAGGAAAAGATAATGTCGATGGGGATCAAATAAAGAAAAATGACAATATTGTCATAAAACCAGAGAAAGAAGAAACGCAGGATGGAGAAGCTGCGCCAGGCGGGACACCAGCGGAATCTGTCTCCGAGAAAAAAGAGGAAAAAGAGGAAAAAGAGGAAAACGGGAAGAACGAGGAAATTTTGCCCGCGGGCGGGGATGATGTGTCAGACGGGCAGACCGAGACGCCAGAACAGGCAGGGCAGGAGAAGCCGGCTGAAGAGGTAAAACCAGCAGAGCAGATAGGACAGGAGAAGCCGGCTGAGGATGCAGGGCCGGCAGAGCAGATGGGTCAGGAGAAGCCGGCTGAGAATGCGGAACTGGCAGAACCGACAGAACAGGAAGGACAGCCTTCAGCCGAGAGCGGGGCGCCGGAGGAGAACGATCATTATGGTTTGATTTATCCCGAAGGGGAAGAGGTCCAGGCGGACCCCATGGTATCAGATGCATGGGAGGAAGGTGCCGTAAACCTTCGAGTGAAGTCGTCTGTGAATGGTGAAACGCAGGAAGAACAGGAGCAGATAGGTTATTCCATGTGGATTTCTATTGGCGTGCTGATTGCGTTTACGGGCATAATACTGCTCTGTATTCTGCGCAGAAAAGAAAATTGATTTTGAAAAGGCATAATGACAGCGGCCGGTTTCGGCCGCTGTTTTCGGGAAACGGTGACTGTATGGAACAGAAACATTTATTTTATCGGATGATCAACGGCATGATCCGGCTGCTGCTTGCGGGTGTGACATTTATTTTGCTCTTGCACAGTATTTTTAGTACCAGCTTTGTGGGTAGGCTGCCCATGGCGGATGGCAGTGAGCAGGAGCGGACTTTCAATATAGCGGACAGCCCGCTGAGGCATCTGTTGGCATTCATTTTTCTGACAATCTTGCTCCTTGTAGGACAAAGATTGTTTATAATTTACAGGAAGCGCAGAACATGGAAGCGGGATTTCGAACGATTTGATGCGGCATTTTGGGGATTGATTATGCTCACACTGGCATTTGGCAGTGCTTACGTTTTGATGACGCAGTTCTATCCCGGCTCTGATCCGGCCAAGGTATATGCGATTGCCAAGCAGTGGCGGCAGGGGGATTTTTCATCCTTTGGGGAGGGGGAATACTTGTTCTGCTACCCGTTTCAGTCGGGGATTGTTCTGTTTTTCTATCTTCTAGGTTTTATTTTTGGGGCAGACAACTATGTGGGGCTTCAGCTCGTAAATGTGTTTTTTTTGGCGGTGATTTACGGCCTGCTCGCCAAGATTTCCGGGTTGTTTTATGAAGTGCAGGATGCGGACAGGATCGGCTTCGGAAGGAAGAGAAGGGGTTTGCAGACGGCGGTGTATTTGGCTTTGCTTGTCTGGACGCCGCTTGCCTTCTATGTGACCTATCTTTACGGCATTCTTCCAGGGATGGCGCTGTCTCTTAGCGCAGTTTATTTTGCCGGAAAGTATCTGACAGCCAGACGTTATCGCTATATCGCGGCGGCCTCTCTGTGTATGGGTCTTGCCACTGTGATTAAAATGAACTGTCTGATTTATCTGATCGCCATCGCCTGTTTTCTTGTCTATGACGCGGTTGAGCTTTTCTTTTTTGCGGAAGGTAATGCACGGGGGCGGTGGTATGTATCTCTTCTTTTTATTGTGTGTATGGGACTTGGCGTAGTGTTCTGCACACATTTATCCAATCGTTTGGTAGAGCGGATTTCCGGGGAGAAGCTGGCCGAGGGAGAAGTGATGCTTTCCTGGGTGGTTATGGGGTTACAGGAGGCGCCCCTTGGACCGGGAGGCTACAACGGCTATAACGGCAATGTATTTACAGAAAACGAATATGATACAGAGCGGATTACGGAGGCGTGCCTGGAAGACCTCTCAACAATTATGACAAGAATGTCGGAAAATCCTTTGGACGAGGGAGTGACTTTCTTTGCCAGAAAGACAGCCTTTCAGTGGAATGATCCCACTTTTATCTGCCTGGACCGCACGAGGGGGAGGAAGACGCAGGCAGAGATTCCCACGTGGCTGAAAAGTCTGATCGAGGGAAAAGGAAGTGTGAGGCTGTCCATTTTTCTCAATTATATGCAGACATGGATTTTGCTTGGGATGCTTTTGTATTTATTTCTACGGTGGAAGAAGGGAAGTCTCTGGGAACTGATGGGGGCGGTGATTTTTCTGGGAGGGTATCTGTTCCACATGATATGGGAGTCCAGCGCCTCCTACACAATACCGTATTTTGCTCTGCTGATTCCTTATGCAGTCTGCGGCATGGCGGAGTGGACGGCGTTTGTAAAATGTGGAATCGGGCGGCTTCGGCGTCAGGAAAGTGCCGTGGAGGAAGAGAACGGAGCGGCGGGCGAAAGCAGTGGGAATGCCCGGGCTGTGACAGCGAAAAAAGCCGGACAAAAGGGGCGGACTGTGACTGTGGTTTTGGGCCTTGCGTTCTTTTTGCTTATCTTGACGTTTACCAGGACAAATCTTTTTGAGAGGACGATCGCCCTGGATGACAATCAACTGATTGACGCAAACGACCAGTTTTATCAGATGGGGGCATGGGAGAAGGCATACTGACTTCCAAAAAGCTGCGGACTTGCGGCGCTGCGGGGGAACAGCAGGGGCGGCTTATTTTAAGAGCAGCCGAAACAGGAGGTACAGTCTGTGGCGGATGCAGAGGGCATAGGCTTTGTTGTGCAAGCCGCAGATATCGCCGATTTTGACGGCATGAAAGGCCCGCCGGATGGGCGGATAGCTACACTCCGCAAGGAAAGCTTTGTGAAAACCCTGTTCTGCGCGGAATATGGCAGGGAAAGTGAGGAGACACTGATAAGCATAGTAGTAGAAAAGCTGTCTTTCCATACAGGGGCAGGCATGTGTGTCGATCAGCCTGTCGTAGGAGTCAAAGAGAAGTCGGTTTTCCGCAAGACGTCCGCGATTCATGGTGTGGGTGAGGGAGGACGTGTTGCTCCTGTAAGAGTAAAAGCTTTCAGAGAAAAAGAAAGCCGAGGAGGCTTCCAAAAGGCAGGGATAGACGGCAAGTCCGTCCTCCCCCAGCCGGAGGGATAAAGGGACACGGAACAGGTGTTTTTCAAACAGGGTTCTCCGAAACAGCTTGTTGCACAGGCTGGGTGAGACGCCGAAGTGAAAGAAGCTTCCTGAAAAGAGCATAATAGGGAAAATCTGCTCTTCCAGTCTTCTTCGGTCATAAAAACCGGGCGCACAGACATCCCGTCTATCGATGCGCTTTTGGGGAGTGACGGCGGTGTAGTTGCAGCAAATGACATCTGCGTCATATTCTTCCGCGGCACTGCACATCTGTTCATACATGGCGGGATCGATCCAGTCGTCGCTGTCCACGAAGGAGACGTAAACGCCGCGCGCCTGTTTAAAGCCCTCTTGTCTGGCGGACATGTGGCCGCCGTTTTCCTTGTGGAAGCATCGGATACGTCCGTCCTTGGCGGCATATTGGTCACAGAGGGAAGGAGAATTGTCGGTGGAACCGTCGTCTACAAGCAGCACTTCGAAATCAGTGAAAGTCTGAGCGAGTATGCTGTCCAGGCAGTCAGCGAGGTAGGATTCTACATTGTAGACAGGGACAATAATACTTAAAAAAGGTGTGGACATAACGGACTCCTTTTGTTCATTCGGTTGGATGATTGGGTAACAAATATATTATAAGCTAAGGAACTGCAAAAGTAAAACAGCAGAGAATACAGAAGCTGCGGTGGAGAAAGAGTAAGCGGGATGGAAAAAATTGTATTTGTAATACCGGATATGCCGGGAGGCGGCACAGAGCGCGTGGTAGCGCTTCTCTCAAATGAGTACAGCAGACGGGGAATTCCAGTGGCAGTCCTTCTCTTTGCGGGCCATGAGACGGCTTATCCGCTGGCACCGGAAGTTGAGGTGGTGAGTGTGGGAGAGCCCTCCGGCGGCAGTCCGGCGGCGAGGTTTGACAGGATCCGCAAGATGCGGCGTTTTTATCGGGAAAATAAAAACTGTCAGATTTGGGCATTCAGCGCGATGGGGACAGTGTTTTCAGCGGCAGCAGCCTTGGGACAGCGGCATTTTTTCCTGGTGTCTGAACGCAACGACCCTAGTCGATATGATCATAGAAAAATCCGGGATTTTTGTTACAGACGGGCTGATGTGGTAGTGTGTCAGACAGATGATGCGGCAGCCAGTTTCCCGGCAGGAATCCGGAAAAAGAGTGTGGTGATTCCGAACCCTTTAGAGACGAAAGGGGGACCTTTTACCGCGGCTGCTGTTTTTGCAGAGGAGCGGGAGAAACGCATTGTGGCGGTTGGCCGGCTGAATGCTCAGAAGAATCACAAACTGCTGCTGCAGGCGTTCGCTGTCTTTTCCAGAGAACACAGAGAGTATGTGCTGGAGATTTACGGACAGGGGGAGCTGGAATCTGAGCTTCGAAAGACGGCAGAGATGTTAGGAGTTGACAGTAATGTCATGTTTAAAGGCTTCTCAGGACACGTACTTTCTGACATCCGGTCGGCGGCCATGTATGTGCTGTCTTCAGATTATGAGGGGATTTCGAATTCCATGCTGGAAGCTATGGCGCTGGGACTTCCAGTGATCGCCACAGACTGCCCTATCGGCGGTTCCCGCATGTATATCAAGAATGGCGTGAACGGATTTCTGACGCCCGTGGGTGATGTGCAGGCTTTGGCCAAGGCCATGACGCGGCTGGCGGAGGATTCGTCTCTGGGTGAACGGGTTGGCAGGGAAGCAGTGAAAATAAGGGAAGAGCTGGCGGTTTCGAAGATTGCAGACCGGTTTCTTGCCCTGACGAAAGAAAGGAGGCCGGGGTCTTGTGTAAAGTGTTGGTGATTAACCCTATTTTATACACGGCGGAGACAAACAAAATTCCCCAGGTGGATTCCATAAAGGACACGATGATTTATACGATGTGTCTGGGTTTTTTGCGGGCAGGGTGTGAGGTGGCGCTGATCGCGGCCGAGGACTACCGGCCGGTCAAGAAGGAGAAGTACGACTTTCCCGTTCTCTGGTTTAAGACGATCTGGCGAAGGCTGTTTATGCCCCGCTGTTTTCCGTATATGGCCGGGCTTCGAAGATATTTGAAGGATCACAAAGAATATGACATGATTGTCACAAGCGAGGCTTTTGCTACCTGGTCCTACACGGCGGCGCGGATAGCTCCTAACAAGACATTGATCTGGCACGAGCTGGCGGCGTACAACAAAATGCTGCATGAGATTCCCGCAAAATTCTGGTATCAGCTGGTGGCGCGGTTTTTGATGCGCCGGGCGAGAGTGGTTCCCCGGTCTAAGGAGGCGGGCGCATTTATCAGACAGTTTATGCCCAGGGTGGAGGCGGACCCTGTCGATCACGGTGTGGATCTTGACAAGTTTCCGGCTTTGGCAGGGACGGAGAGGAAGGACAGGTTTGCGGTGGTATCCCAGCTGATTCCTCGCAAGCGGGTCGGGCATATCATACGGACTTTTGCGGATTTTGTGAAGGCAGGACATGACTCCTACCGGCTGGATATCATAGGCGCGGGGGAAGAAGAGGAGGCACTCAAAAATATGACGGGAAAGCTGGGGTTGGGGAATAGAGTGGTGTTCCACGGCAGACTTTCCCATGAGAAACTGCTGCCTATTCTGGCAGCCTCCAAGGCACTTTTGGTCTATACTGAGAAAGACAACAATATGGTTTCCATCGTGGAGAGTATTGCCCTGGGAACCCCGGTAGTGACTACTTCTGTGCCCTACAATGCTTCCTATATCAGGCGGGAGGAGCTGGGGATTGTGGAGGATGACTGGTCGGCAGATGCTCTTTTAAGAATTGTCACAGAAAACGAGAGATATGTGGAGAACTGTTTTGCTTATAGAAAATATCTTTCCAACAAAGTATGCGCGGAGCGGTTCCTTGCCATGTTGTCATGTTAGGAAAGTTCTCCGAGGCCATATGCCGTAACAGTTCAGCCAGCGCCATTCGCAAAACGCGCTTACAGCTTTTTCCGCTGCTTGCTTTTTAGAATATATCACGGTACAATAAAGAATATGCAAACACTGAGAATAGTTTTTTGTTTTGATGAAAATCTGGTAATGCAGGTGCAGGCGGCGGCGGCTTCCCTGCTGGATGCCTGCGGGGAGGACGAATGCTTTGAAATACACTGCGTCTGTACCCGTGCGGCGGAAATTGTGGAAAAGCCGCTCAGGGCAGTGATAGCGCGCAGGAATCCGGCATCGAAGCTTGTGCTGCACTGCGTGGAGAATCCCTATGCGGATGCCTATCAAGTGAGGGGCATTTCTGCGGGTACTTATCTGCGCCTCGCACTGCCGCGGCTTTTGCCCGAGGTAGACCGCATTCTCTATCTGGATGCGGACGTGCTGGTCCGGGGAAGTCTGCTTTTGCTGTGGCAGATTCCCATGGAGGGACAGGTGCTTGCGGCGGTGCGGGGAGCCGTGAATCTCTCTGAGAAGTGGGAATGGAACAGCGGCAGGCCCTATTGGAACCGGCTTGCAGGGATGAAAGGCGGCTATATTAACGCGGGAGTTACGCTTATGCATTTGTCCGAGGCAAGAAAAAGGGGGCTTTCTGATCAATGGAATGCACTTGCAGGGGAGAAATTTTATTATCAGGATCAGGATATCCTGAATATAACCTGTCAGGGCGCCATTGCATATCTTCCACCGAAATATAACCGGCTGGCTTACCTTGGGAAGAAAGATTTCTTACAGTTTGTCTCGGAGGGAATTTATACGGAAGAAGAATGCGCGGACGCAAGACAGTCTCCAGTCGTTATCCACTATGCGGGGGACAAGCCCTGGAAGCGGTATGACACGAATCTGGGATCGGTCTGGTGGGACTATGTGAAGTCTCAGCCGGATCTGAGGAATTTGTTTGACGAAGAGAGCGCCAGGAGGTATCATGGACCGACGCTGGTGCAGCGGGCGGCGCACCGAGTAAAAAAGCTGCTTGCCGGGGAAAAATTGTGAGGTGCAAGCCGGTAAATCAGCAGCTTGTAGAGAAAGGAATATGGTAATAACGTATGAGAATTGCAGTGGCAGGGACAGGATATGTAGGTCTGGTAGCAGGTGTGTGTTTTGCGGAGAAGGGGCATGACGTCACCTGCGTGGATGTAGATACAAAGAAGGTAAAAATGATGGAGGCGGGGGAGAGCCCTATTTTTGAGGAGGGGCTGGAGGAGCTGATGCGTAAAAATAATGCGGCGGGCAGACTCCACTATACCACGGACTTCGCATCGGCTTACCGAGATAAGGATGCTATTTTTATCGGAGTGGGGACACCGGAACAGCCTGACGGTTCAGCCAACTTAAACTATATCGCAACAGTTTCCAGACAGATTGCTGAATCTGTGGAGAGAGACTGTCTTGTGGTGGTGAAATCCACGGTGCCCGTGGGAACCAATGACAAGGTGGAGCAGTTCATAAAGGACTTTCTGATAAAAGACGTGAAAGTGGAGGTGGCATCCAACCCAGAATTTCTGGCCCAGGGATCGGCGGTGCACGATACGCTTCACGCGGCTCGTATTATCATCGGTACACAGAGCAAGGAGGCGGAGGCACTTCTCAAAAAGATCTATGAGCCTTTCGGGCTGCCCATTGTCTCCGTAAACAGGCGGTCTGCGGAGATGATTAAGTATGCCTGCAACGATTTTTTGGCTTTGAAAATTTCCTATATGAATGATATCGCAAATCTTTGTGAACTTGTGGGAGCAGATATCGATGCGGTGGCGGAGGGTATGAGCTATGATGCGAGAATCGGAGCGAATTTTCTGAAAGCCGGAATTGGCTATGGCGGAAGCTGTTTCCCCAAGGACACAAAGGCCCTCAAATATTTAGCGGGCCAGTACGGCTATCGGCTTAGGACTGTGGAGGCGGCGGTGGATGTGAATGCGGCTCAGAAGACCAGACTCTATCACAAGGCCTGCAAGCGCATGATCACCTTCGAGGGACTTAAAGTGGCGGTGCTGGGTCTTGCCTTTAAGCCGGGAACAGATGATTTAAGGGAGGCACCTTCCTTGGACAATGTGGAATTGCTTTTGAAAAATGGTGCGCAGATCGCTGCCTACGATCCGGCGGCGGCGAAGAATTTCAGCAGGGTATATCCCCAAGGACAAAACGGCAGAGGGTATATATCCTATGTGGATACGCCTAAGGAGGCGCTTAAGAACGCTGATATCTGTTTTGTGTTTACAGAGTGGAAACAG
This sequence comes from Lachnospiraceae bacterium UBA7060, assembly GCA_002493835.1. Classification (GTDB taxonomy): domain Bacteria; phylum Bacillota; class Clostridia; order Lachnospirales; family Lachnospiraceae; genus UBA3282. The sequence goes on from DLAA01000113.1 coordinate 12,182, forward strand.
ATCCGTGAACTGTCTCCGGCAGCTTTTAAGGACCAGATGCGGATTCCGCTGGTGTATGATGGACGAAATGTCTACGACGTAGAGAAGATGAAGGATACAGGGATTGAGTATTACAGCATTGGACGATGAGCGGAGGTGGAAAATATACTATGAAACCATTGGATCCCACTAAGACATATCTGATTACTGGCGGCGCAGGTTTTATCGGTTTTCATCTATCGAAGAGCCTGTTGGAAAAAGGCGCACAGGTGATCGGATTTGACAATATGAACGATTACTATGACGTAAAACTGAAAGAGGACCGGCTGGCGATTTTGAGGGAGCATGAGAAGTATATCTTTGTCAAGGGCGATCTGGCGGACAATGCGGATGTATTCCGCGTTTTTCAGGAATACAGGCCGGCCATTGTTGTGAATCTGGGAGCGCAGGCGGGCGTGCGCTACAGCATTGACAATCCGGCGGCCTATATGGAGTCTAATATGATGGGTTTTTTCCATATATTGGAGGGCTGCCGATATTTCCCTGTTGAGCATCTTGTCTATGCCTCTTCCAGCTCGGTTTACGGCGGCAACGACAAGGTTCCCTTTTCCACGCAGGACAAGGTGGATGAGCCTGTGAGCCTGTATGCCGCCACCAAGAAGTCCAATGAACTGATGGCGCATGCTTACAGTAAACTTTACCGGATTCCTGTGACGGGCCTGCGGTTTTTCACGGTGTATGGTCCTTTTGGAAGACCGGATATGGCGTATTATAAGTTTACCAAGAAGATCCTTGCGGGAGAGCCGATCCAGATCTATAACAGGGGCGACATGTACCGGGATTTTACCTATATAGACGATATTGTGCATGGGATGGAGAACATCCTCTGTAATCCGCCGGCGGAGAATGCCAAAGGTGCGTTTTATAAGCTCTATAATATAGGCAATAACAAGCCTGTGAAGCTGATGGATTATGTGGAGACCCTGGAGAGATGCCTTGGGAAAAAGGCGCAGAAGGAATATCTGCCCATGCAGCCTGGCGATGTATATCAGACTTATGCGGATGTCACAGATCTGATGCGGGATTATGACTTTAAACCGGAGACTTCCATTGAGGAGGGGTTGAAAAAATTTGCAGAGTGGTATAGAGATTACTATGGAGAAGACAAATGACTGAGACAAAGAGACAGATTCCGATTTTGTATCTGGTAGTCCCCTGTTATAACGAGGAGGAAGTGGTGGAGAAGACAGCCGCTGTTATGGGGGAAAAGCTGACCCGTCTGGAGCAGGAAAAAAAGATAGCAAAGGGCTCTAAAATTATGTTCGTTAATGACGGGAGCAAGGATGGGACCCTGCGTCTGCTCCATGAGATTGCAGCGAAGGACAAAAGGATCAGTGTCGTGAGTCTGGCCGGGAACTATGGCCATCAGAGTGCGATTTTGGCCGGGATGATGACGGCCAGGGAACATGCGGATGCGGTGGTGACCATCGATGCCGATTTGCAGCAGGATATTGAGGCGCTGGATCTTTTCTTGTCAAGTTATATGGAAGGCTGTGAAGTGGTCTATGGAGTGCGCAATGACAGACATTCCGACGGTATTTTCAAGAAGTTAACTGCCACGGCTTACTACAAGCTGATGCACATGCTTGGCAGTACCGTTATGACAAACCACGCGGACTACCGGCTGATGTCAAAGAAAGCGCTGGATGCCCTATCAGAGTATCAGGAGACAAATTTGTTTCTGCGGGGGCTGATTCCCACCATGGGATTTATCTCCGACGTGGTTTATTTTGATGTGAAAGCAAGGGAGGCAGGGCATTCCAAGTACACTTTGAGCAAGATGTTTACGCTTGCCATGGACGGTATCACATCCATGAGTGTGCGTCCGCTGCGGCTGATCGGGGGACTGGGTGTTTTTATGTTCCTTTTCAGCATGGTAATGTGCGTGATCAGTCTGGTGGACTGGGTCAGAGGCAACAACGTGCCCGGGTACACGACTACTTTGATCGTATCTCTCATTATTGGGGGGATTACCCTTTTGTCACTGGGCATCATCGGCGAGTATATCGGTAAGATTTACATGGAGACAAAACACAGACCCAGATATATCATCGATACGCTGGTGTGGCGTAAGGAGGACGAGAACGCGGGGGAGGAGCGGTAAGCGATGGTAATGGTGCTGTTTTCATGGGTGATTATCTGCGGGGCGGCCTTGCTTTTCGGAAAGGCGATTACGGACAGTGTATACCGTGATCGTCCGGAGAGCATGGGACGGCCCGATATTTATATCATCACAGGTATTGTTTTTCTCACTGTCTATGCCCAGTTTTTCAGTCTTTTTTATAAGGTTGCGGGTATTGCCTGCGCTGTTTTAGGACTGTTTGGGATGATTTTGTGCGGTATAGGGGTATATAGAAGGCTTCGGCACGGGAGAAGTTTCCGTTTTTTTCCCGGTTATACATGGGAGAAACCTCCGCTTTGGCGGATAGCGGCTCTTCTTTTTTGTTTTATTTTTACACTGGTGTGGACTGTGAGAGAGCCCAGTCAATACGACACGGGGCTTTATCATGCCCAGGCCATCCGCTGGGTTGAGGAGTACGGTGTGGTGCCCGGTTTGGGAAATTTGCATATGCGGCTTGCTTATAACAGTGCGTTTATGCCGCTGCAGGCGCTGTTCAGTCTGGGATGGCTTCTTGGGCAGTCTCTTCACAGCCTGAATGGGTTCTTTTGCCTTGCGGCCCTCTTTTATGCCTTTTCCACAGTAAGGCGCGGAAAGGACGGCTACCGGACTTCGGATCTTTTAAAGTGTGTCATGGCAGTCTATGTGGTGCAGAAACGTTATGATATCTCGTCCTCCGGTACGGATATTGCGGCCATGCTGCTCATTCTCTATATTTTTGTGAAATGGAGTGAATATGTAGAGCAGGGAGAACGGGATGGCGGATTGTATGGTTATCTCTGTCTTGTCAGCGTGTTTGCCGCTACGGTAAAGCTGTCAGCGGCGTCCACGGCGATCCTTTCCGTATATCCGCTGTATTTTTTCATCAAGGAGAGAAAGGGAAAAGCGATTTTGGCCCATGTGGCAGCAGGCGCCTGCATTTTGCTGCCCTTTTTGATTCGAAATGTGATTATTTCGGGATATCTGGTTTATCCTTACGGGGGATTGGATTTGTTCCAGGTAGACTGGAAGATGGACAGAGAGGTACTTTCGTCGGACAGTTTGGATATCAAGATGTTTGCGAGGGGCCTGCGGTCTGCGGCTGAGTATGACAATTCTCTGATTGGCTGGATTCCCGGGTGGTTTATGAAACAGAGTATGGGCAGCCGTGTACTGATTGCGGCGGCTGTGATCTGCATTCCTGTGATCCTGTATCAGCTGTGCAAGCGTTTTCATGACAAAGAATATGCGCAGGTTGCCTTCTTTGGGGCGGGCGTGGTTAATTTGCTTTTTTGGTTTTTGACGGCGCCCCATATGCGCTACGGTGAACCTTATATCTATGTACTGGTAGTTATGGCGCTTGGAACGGCGTCTGGGGCGGCGGAAAAAGTGAGCGCAAAGGCTCTGCGCGCTGTGGCTGCGGCGGTTGTCGGCGTGTTTCTTTTGCAGTACGGGTGGAGACTGACACAGCTTTGGGAGTTGGAGGCAAAGTACTGGATCAGACAGCCGGATTATCTCTCTTGGCAGTCTACACAGTATCCGCTTGATAATGTTCATATCTGGATGCCGGATGAGGGGGATTTGTCAGGATATTTCGCATTTCCAGCCACGCCGCAGAGGAATCAGTTTGAAGTTCTGCGGCTTCGCGGAAAGAGCTTTGAGGAGGGATTTCGACATGAGTAAACCGGATATACACGCGGATGATTACGCGCTTACGCTAAATACATCGAGAGATATGCTGGAGTGCATGCGGGCGGGAAAGCTGGACAGTATCAGCGTCGTCCCTAATATGAGCTGTTTTGAGGTATGTATGGAGCTTCTCTATGAGGAGATACCGGGCCTTCCCTTCCTGCCGCTTATGTCGGTGCATCTGGATTTTGTGGAGGGCAGGAGTCTTGCCGGGAGAAAGGCAGTGCCGGATCTGCTAAAAGCGGGCAGTGATCTGATGGGGCTTGGCTGGGGCGGTCTTTTTATGGCATCCTACCTGCCGGGAAAAAGAAAGAGAATTAGGACTCAGCTTAAGAGGGAGATCAAGGCGCAGATTAAAAAGGCGCAGGCAGCCATAGAAAAGTGTATGGAGATTGCGGCCGCAGCGGGCGTATCCTGTGGGCAGAAGGGCCTTCGAATCGACAGTCACCAGCATGCCCATATGATTCCTGTGGTGTGGGAGGCAATTCTTTGTGTGGTGCACGAGGAAGGATATCCATTAGAGTACATCCGCAATTCCAAAGAGGTACTGGGTGCGTTTCTGACAGATGTGTCACTTTATAAAACCTATCGGCCTGTGAACTTTGTGAAAAACAGACTCTTGTCTCTTTACTCTCACAAGGCGGACCGTTACTGCAGGGTGAACGGGATGAAACAGATGTACCTTTGGGGGCTTGTGATGAGCGGCCGGATGGACCGGGAGAGGATCGAGAAGCTTTATGGGAAAATGAAACGCAAGGCCGAGAAAGATGGAAGAACCTTGGAAATTCTGTTTCACCCGGGACTTACTCTGCCAGAGGAGGTCACCCCAGAGATAGCGAAGGAAGCTGCGGAGGATTTTTATCTGCGGGAGGACAGGCATGTGGAAAAGGCGGCTGTGCTGGGCGTGGAATGGTGACGGCGGTGCGTGTCGGATGCGCCCAGTTGAATAATACGAAAAATGTGAAATAATTGGTTGAAAACCCCAGAAAAAAGTGCGATACTGATTTTGATCACAGAAAAGGGGGTATTCCGTTGAGACGCAGTAACATTCAAGATTTGATAGACTGGAAATCAAGCGAAGACCGAAAGCCCATGGTATTAAAAGGCGCACGTCAGGTCGGCAAAACATGGCTTATGAAGGAATTTGGACGAAACTGCTATGACAGCTTTGTCTATTTCAATTTTGACGAAGAGGATGAACTGAAGTCCATCTTTGAAACCAATAAGAATCCTCACCGGATTATTGAACTTCTCTCCATGATTGCCGGCGAAAAAATCCTTCCGGGTAAAACGCTTCTTATCTTGGATGAGATACAGGAGTGCCCGGAGGCGCTTAACACGTTGAAATATTTCAAAGAGAAAGCCAATGATTACCATGTTATCGCCGCCGGGAGTCTCCTAGGAACACTCCTTGCGAAGCCGAAATCCTATCCGGTCGGCATGGTAAATCTGCTTGACATTTTCCCAATGACCTTTGACGAATTTCTCTGTGCGGCCACCCCGGCGCTCTATGACTATTATGAAAGTATTCAGAAAAACCAGCAGATCGAAGAAATTTTCCACAATCGTCTGCTTGAAACATACAACTATTATCTGATTATCGGCGGCATGCCGGAATGTGTCGATTCATGGATCAGATACCGGGATCCGGAGAAAATTTCCCGGATACAGCGGGAACTGATTGAAGTATACAAAAATGATTTTTCCAAACACAATGGTAAAGTAAACAGCGGGCGTATTCTCATGGTGTTTCGCAGCATTGTCACACAGCTTGCCAAGCCCAACGAAAAATTCATGTACGGCGCTGTCAGGGAAGGCGGCAGGGCGCGTGATTTTGAGGAGGCGATTGAATGGCTTGTTTCGGCGGGTATGCTTAACCGTGTTTACAATGTCTCCAAAATGGAACATCCCATTTCGGCTTTTGATAAATTGGATCAGTTTAAGCTTTTTGTATTTGATACCGGACTTCTCAAGCAAATGGCGGGTATTGACAACAGCGCCATTCTTTTGCAAACGGACTATCAATTCAAAGGGCCTCTGACGGAAAATTATTGTTTACAGCAGCTTAGAGGTCAATTTGGGATAGAACCCCGCTACTTTTCCGATAAAAATAGTGAAATTGATTTCGTATTGCAGCATGGCACGGAGATCATTCCCATTGAAGTAAAAGGCGGGGAAGACAAATCCGCCCCGTCTTTTAAAAAATATGTTGCTGCCCATCAGCCCGAATACGCGCTCCGTTTCTCAAAACGCAGTTATCGGAAAGATGGGTATATTACCAATATGCCGCTGTACCTTGCCCGAAAGGCAAGGGAGCTGCTGTGAGACGTGCTCTCACCTGATTCGAGTACCTATCGGAAGGGGTGATTATTATGAGTACATATGAGGAATTGAGTTTGATAGCAAGCATTGCTCTGCTAATCGTAGCGATTCTGAATCTGAAAAGTAAGAAATAGCCGTCCCACTCACTGGCAATGACTGGACGACTATTTCTCAAAGTCTAATTTAGTTTTTCGCCGGGTCGGGTGAGCTGCATTCACCTTCCGGCTCCCTTGTTAAGCATATTATATATAATTTGCCCCGTTTTTGCAACAAAAAAGTTAACGTCATATGGCGTCATTCATCCAGCACTTCGCGCAACTGTGGCACCTCCTCCGCGATGATTTCCATAAAATACGCGGCTCCTTCCGCATTTAAGTGGTCCGAGTCCGAGAAGTAAGTCAGATTATCGCAAAACCGGGCATCGTGGGAGTAGTCATAGTAATTGACATTTGTGTCAGATGCAATGCGGTTGATGGTGCTGTGAAAGCGATCAAGAAAGTCCTGGGGTACCGGATTATTATAATAGGAAGAGAAGGGTGTGGTGATGAGCACGGGCGTAAGTTCGTGCTCTTTGCAGTAGTTGATCAGGGAGAGGAGCTGTTCTTCCCGCTCCGGTAAAAACAAATTCTCCTTGTTGTTAAAATGGCGGTCATAGCGTGCCGCAGCACGCTGTGCAAACACAGCGACGGCGGCCTCGTCCATTTTTGTAGACGCTGTTTCGGCCTCGTCAGACCCTCCCGTTTCAGGGGGTTCTTCCGCAGCAAGTACCTTGAGGGAGAGGGAAAAATCGGGCAGCAGTTTCAGGAGATCCTCACCGGCGGAGAGAATGGGAAGCCTGGTGGTTACGATGTCTGTGTAGAGATCGTAATCCGGTATGTTTTTTGGGGAGAGACAGTGGTAATATTTGATGGACAGCGCCTGCGCTTCGGTCTCATTCACCGTCTCGTTGTTGAAAGAAAAGTAGGAGACGGGGATGAACATCACACAGCCTTTATCCAGATGTTCGCCGTATTCCTCTAACAGAGCCAGATCATATTGATAAGTTTGGCTCACACTGCCAAAGTTAAAGCAGGAAAATCCTTCCTCTGTCAGCTTGTCGTAGGTAAAGTCGTAGGCGCCGTGGGAGCTCCCCACATTGGCAATCTGCACTTCATTTATCTGGTTCCCCAACATTCGCAGATTCCACATATCCATATATTTCGCATCATCGATTTCCCGATACGGTATATTCAGAAGAAATAAAATCAAAACCGCCGCTGCGGGGATGGCGATACACTTTATAATAAATACGAGGATTGTTTTTTTTCTGTTCATTGTGTTTCCCTTTTTATCACTGTGAAATATTTCGTAACTTATATTAATTGGATTATTTTTTCCTTAAAATTGAAAATAAATAAACTCCGTCGCGATCCCTTTATAGGAAAACAGCGCGATCACCACCAGAAGCAGTACATATATACTAAAACGTACAGGCGCCCGCTGTCTGGATACCAGTCCGATCACGTCCTGTTTTAAGGAAATCAGGTCGTAAAGGAAAAGTACGGCCGCCGACAGCAGCATGCCGAACATGGAAAGATAGGGCATGTCCAGACAGATCACAGCAGTCTTCAGATAATTGACGGGTCTTCCGATGTCCCAGAACAGCCTAGATATCATCCAAAAGGCGTCCCGGATGGTATCTGCCCGGAAAAAAATCCAGGTAAAGCACAACAGGGCGAAAGTGACGGGGAGTTGCCATAAGTGCCTGCGGCGGGTGACGAGAACGCCCTGTCTTTTCTTGGGGTAGAGAAGGGTTTCAGCGATCTGCAAAAGACCGTGAATGGCGCCCCAGAAAATATAGGTCAGGCTGCTGCCGTGCCAGAAACCGCTCACCAGAAAAGTGAGAAGGAGATTCAGGCAGTTACGCCACTTCGGCACTCGATTGCCGCCAAGGGGAATATAGACATAATCTCGGAACCAGGTGGAAAGCGAAATGTGCCAGCGACTCCAAAATTCTTTGATGGAAAAGGAGAGATAGGGGCTTTTAAAGTTTGTGGCAAGCTCTATGCCAAAGAGCTTTGCACAGCCGATGGCAATGTCCGAGTAGCCTGAAAAATCGCAGTAGATCTCGATGGCGAACATCACTGTGACGATGAGAAAGACCAGCCCCACATAGCTGTGTGCATTGTCGTACACTTTGTTTACAGTAGTGGCAAAAACATCCGCGATCACCAGCTTTTTAAAATAACCCCAGGCCATCAGTTTAAGGCCGTAGGTCGCCTTTTCGTAATCGAAACGGCGCTCCTTTTTTAACTGCGGAAGGAGTGCATCTGCCCGGCCGATGGGACCTGCCAAAAGCTGCGGAAAAAAGGAGACGAAGAGGGCATAGTAACCGAAATGCCGTTCTGCATGGATTTTTCCTTTGTAGACGTCGATCAGATAGCCCATGGACTGGAAAAAATAGAACGAGACGCCTGCAGGCAGCAGGATTCTCAAGGTGAGGGGCTGCATGGTGAGGCGGCCGGCGTCGATCATGGCGTTTAGCTTGTCAATGGCTGGTGCTCCCAGCTTAAAAAAGAGAAGAATCGCCGTTAAGGGCACAATGCCGCCAAGGAGACAGCGCCTTTTTTTCGCGTGATCGGGCGCATGCTCCGTGCGCAATGCCAGAATATAGGTGAGACCCGTGGTAAAAAAGAGCAAAAGCCCATAGGCCGCGTGCAGATTCATGTAGAAAGCGTAGCTTGCTGTCAGCATAAAAATCCACCGGTATTTCACAGGCACTATATAATACAAAATAAATACGGCCGTCAGAAAGACGGCGAAAGTCATAGAGTTAAAAAGCATGGTTTTCTCCGATTCCTTAACGTTTATTTGAAATCAACAATGATTTTATCTCCGCTCACATAGCAGTCATATGCCAGGTTTGACAGAACTGGTTTTGTGTTCTCAATCAGATTTTGATCTTCCCTGGTCAGGTTATCATAGGTAAATTGTGGGGGGGGGGTATAATGCATTAACAAGGCTCCGCCGATATAGGAGGAGTCTGTGAGATGAGAAGGCACGATCCGGCGAAACAACGGATACTTTTCGGAGAGCCGTGCCGTCTCCGGGGACCGCGGTGTTTTGCCGGCGAGCGTAAGGGTATGGTATGTACTGTCCGCATTCAGGATTGCAGCGTCATGGATAATACAACCTGCCAGATATTCTTCATATTGCTTCTGGCTCGTCATGGCGTTGCCAAAAGTATAGGAGAAGGTAAATCCGAAAAGAAAGCAGGGCAGGAAAAAGAGCATAGAGAGCCGCGGCAGTTTGCAATACAGTGCAAAAAGCATAAGTCCTATCCACAATTCCAGACCGCTGAGGCAGATTAGAGAGTGGGCGCTTATACTGAAAATCGAAGGGGTCAGGACGAGCAGAGGCAGGATGGAACTCAATGTCACCCCGATAGGAAGAAAAACCAAGTAGATAAGAGAAAAAGCTTTTTGATGCAAAGGCTTTTTTAAACGAAACAGTTTGTGTGCGGTAACCCCCATGCCCAAAAGGATGAGGGTACAAAAAAGCAGTGTAAGAGGAGCGGAAACGCCTAGCAGATACTCCCTTATAAAAGAAAGGAACGTCAGAAAATTCTGCTTGACCGCTGAGAATATTCCGCCTTCGGTGTGCCAGGAAAATTGATAGGCAACAGGCTGCCAGCCGCCACTCCCCGGACGAATATAACGGTTTAAAATGACATATTTATATATGATTACACTCAGCCCGCATGCTGCTGCCCGGATAAAGAGCCGGAGCGCGTCAATGCGGGTATCAAACAGCATAAAAAATAGTTCAACGAACCATAGACTGATATAGATGCCACAGCAGGGCTGGTAAGTTGTGAAAGTAATCATACACATAAAAAAGGAAAAGAGGAATACTTTGTACAGTGCTCTTCTTTCCGGGATGACGTAGGGCAGAATTGCAGCGCATAGGGCCAGCGTCATGGTTACGTTGTCAAACTGATAGGAGAGATTAGATAGGAAAAAGGGGTTAGCGATCACTAAAAATCCTAAGCCCAATGCGGGGATTAGCCTCTTATCGCAAGGGAGGTATCGCTTGGCGTACAATGTGAGAGTGTAGGCGAGAAACAGGACGGATAAAAGAAGCGGCAAAGGAGCGATATTCCCCAGAGGGGCGCCGCCGCACAAAAAAGAGACCAGCTTTTCTGTGAGCGGTCTTGCGTCATTGTTCCAACCGGTGATACCGTAAAGGCTGCGTGAGAGGTCGTCATAGCAGGGGCGGTTTGCCAAAAGGATGGGCAGAACATAGATACTGTACATGGCTGTCAAGGATAAAAAGAGACCTTTATCTGCCGGCTCTATGGCAAGCCAAGTCGGAAATTTTATATTTTTCATGGGTGGTGCCTCCAAATTTAACATAGATATTGCTATTATTTTACTGTATTGCGGAGATGATTACAACTGAAAGGTTTCTTTTACAGTATTTTTATGGTAAAATCAAGACGAGGACTTGTATATGGGCATCACATCATTTTATTTTTTATGTTTTTTCGCGGTTTTGCTGATCTTGTACTATTGCATTCCCCGCAGATTTCAGTGGGGTTTTCTTTTGCTGTGCAGCGTGGTCTACTGCCTGCTGGCGGGGCAGGGATTTTTATTGGTTTATCCGATCGTGTCAGTCAGCGCCTGCTATGTGGGGACAAGACTTCTTTCCCGACTGCCGGAGAAGGAGGAGGGGAAGCGCAGAGGCGTTCTCACCCTGACTATTCTAGTCAATATTGGAATTCTCTTTGTCTTAAAATACGTGAATTTTTTGATCAATACAATAGACGGGATTGCCTCTCTTCTAGGAGGGCCGGAGCGGATCATTGCAGGGATGGATTTTCTGGTGCCGCTCGGGGTGAGTTTTTACACGTTTTCTCTGCTGGGCTATGTGATGGATGTCTACTATGGCCTTGCTAAGCCACAGAAAAATTGGGGGAAGCTGGCTCTTTACGGCCTGTATTTTCCGAATCTGATTTCCGGGCCGATCCTGAAATACAGGGAGCATGCAGAGCAGTTTTTTGCTCCTCATGCATTTGATTACGGGCAGGTGACGCGGGGATTCCAGCGTATGGTATGGGGCTTTTTCAAAAAGCTGGTGATTGCTGAGCGGCTCGGCGTTATCGTGAATACGGTTTACGGGGACTATGAGGGCTATCCCGGCGCTTACATCTGGGCGGCGACGGTCTGCTATGCCTTTCAGCTCTACACGGATTTTTCTGGCTGCATGGATATTGTGCTGGGCATGTCGGAAAGCCTGGGGATTATTCTTCCGGAGAATTTCCAGATGCCGTTCTTTTCAAAGAGTGTCTCTGAGTACTGGCGCAGGTGGCACATTACTCTGGGCGTGTGGATGAAGGATTATGTGTTCTATCCTTTGATGCGGACGAATGGTTTTACTAGGCTGAATAAGTCCTGGAAGAATAAGTTTGGCAAAAAGAGAGGAAAGCAGTATGCTACTTTTGTGGCGATGTTCGTGCTGTGGCTGACAGTAGGCATCTGGCACGGCGGTGACTGGAAGTTTGTGATTGGATCAGGACTTCTGCACTGGTTTTATATTGTGGCGGAGGAGCTGCTTGCGCCGCCCTGCGCCCGGGTTATGGAGAAACTGCGCATAAATGCGGAGGGGTGTTTTATCGCAGGTGTCCGCATTCTGCGTACCTTTTTTCTAGTGTGTATCGGCGACCTGTTTTTTAGGGCTGACTCGGTGGGAGCTGCCTTTTCCATGCTGGGGGAAGCGGTGAGCATCTGGAATTTGAATGTTTTGTGGGATGGCTCTTTTTTCCAGTTGGGACTTGACGGGATTGAGATGGCGGTTGCTTTTGCCTCTCTTCTTCTTTTATGGGTGGTATCCCTGCTTGAAAGAACCGGTTCCGTGCGGGAGCGGATTGCAAAAAGACCCCTCCCGCTGCGGTGGGTGCTCTGGTATGCGCTTCTGTTTGCAGTGATTCTGCTCGGCTATTACGGTCCTGGCTACAGTGCGTCGGAGTTTATCTATCAGGGATTTTAGAAAATCAGATAGTAAAGAGTGGAAATGTATGATATAATAAGCGTGCAGATATTTGCTTTTTTTCAAATTTATGTGAGGAACCAGGAGAGATATATGGACAAGATAGCAGTATTAATTCCCTGTTATAACGAAGAAAAGACCATTGCGAAAGTCGTGAGGGATGCCAGGGAGGCACTTCCCGAGGCGGTGGTCTATGTCTATGACAATAATTCCAACGACCGGACAGTGGAGCTTGCGAAGGACGCCGGTGCGGTGATCGGCCACGAATATATGCAGGGCAAGGGAAATGTGATCCGCAGGATGTTTAGAGAGGTGGAGGCGGAGTGCTATATCATGGTGGACGGCGACGACACTTATCCTATGGAGTATGCCAGGGAGATGGTGGATAAAGTGCTTTTGCACAACGCGGATATGGTGGTTGGTGACAGGCTTTCTTCCACTTATTTTACGGAGAACAAGAGGCCCTTTCACAATTTTGGCAATTCGATTGTGCGCGGCAGCATCAACAGTCTATTCAACTGTGACATCAAGGATATTATGACGGGATACCGCGCGTTCAGCTATGGCTTTGTGAAAACGTTTCCTGTGCTTTCCACAGGATTTGAGATTGAGACGGAGATGACGATACATGCAGTTTATAACAATTTGCAGATTGAGAATGTGATTGTAGATTACCGGGATAGACCTGAGGGGAGTGAATCGAAGTTAAACACTTTTTCGGACGGATACAAGGTGATTCACACGATCGTGAAGCTCTATCGGGACTACAAGCCTTTCGGCTTTTTCGGGCTGTGCTCAGCGATTCTCACCCTCATTGCGGTCGTGCTCTTTATCCCTATTTTGATCACTTATTTTGAGACAGGAATGGTGGATCGCTTTCCAACGCTCTTTGTCTGTGGGTTTATCGGGCTGGCGGCGCTTCAGTCTCTCTTCGCAGGGTTGATGCTGTCCAATATGGCGCTGAAAAATAGACGTGACTTTGAATACCGCCTGACCCTTGTGACGAGGCGGGTGCGGGAGAACTAAAAGGATGGAAAAGAAGGTTTTGACGCGGCAGTCCATGCTCACGGCTGTCAGTGCGCTCATGGCGCTTTTATGTGCAGCGCGTATCTTTCTTCTTCTCCGGGCGGAAGGGAACGTGTACACCATGGGAATTTTCCCTATGGCTCTCCTCTTTGGATTATACAGCCTATGGAGAAAAGGGTTGTTTTTGGAAGAAGTCTTTTTTCCTGTTCCGATGCGGATTTTTCTGGCAGGCTTGTTCACGGCCCTGCAGGTGTACGGCCTGAGGGCGAGCCATCCGGGGCTGACAGGCATTTTTGAAACGCTGATTTGGACGGTGTGTTTGGTGCCTTTGACCTTTGCCGGACAGAATCAGCTTTTTTCTCTGGCCGGCCGGTTTGGCAAGAATGAAGAAGGGCGGGAACGGTCCGCACAGACAGGGCAGGGGAAAAAACAGTTTTTCTGTGCTTTTGGGATTATTTTTGCAGGTTTTTGCATTCCGTTTGCGGCTTACTATCCGGCTATTATGGCCTACGATGTGATCCCGCAGCTTGACCAGATCAGGAGCAGCGGACTGACGACGCATCATCCGTTGATCCATACACTGTTTTTGGCGGGATGTCTAAAGATTGGGGAGGTATTTTCCTTTTTTGTCAATTCGGACAGGGCCGGGCTTGCCGTATATTCTGTTTTACAGATGGCGGCAGTTGCGGCCTGCTTTGCTTATGTCTACACTTTTCTTCGTAAAAAAGGTGTGAACAGGCTGTTGTGCTATGCTTTTGTTTTGTGTGCGGCGGTCTTTCCCACCCATGGAATGCTGGCGGTTTCTATTACGAAGGACACGATATACGGCGCCCTTGTGATGGTGTTTACGGTGCTTGTATGGGAACTTTCCTCATTTTTCACGAAAAAGAAGAATCCGGGAAGAAAGCTGCTTGCCGGTTATGTGCTGGTTTCTCTTCTTTTGCTTCTGTTTCGGAATAACAGTGTCTATGCCTGGGTTTTGTATGTGATAACGGCGGCTGCTTTTAGCAGGCGTCAAAAAACGGTATTTAGAAAAAGTTGTGCCTTTCACGGGGGTATTTTGCTGCTGTATTTTGTTGTCAATGGCTTGTTGATTCACGCGGCGGCGGCAAGCAGCGACACCTATGCCAGGGAGATGCTGAGCGTACCAGCTCAGCAGATTGCAAGAGTCGTGCAAAACCATGAGGAAGAACTTACGCCGCAGGATTTGGAGGCTATTTCTGCGGTTTGGGGAGAAGCCCTGCCAGAATATGTGCCGTCCATTGCAGATAGGAGTAAGAGGGATATCAGAGGGGATAAGGAGACACTGCGGATATTTGCAGGAGAGTGGATTTCTCTCGGTTTCCGCTATCCAGGGGACTATCTGCAGGCTTTTATGCTGAAAAATAAAGGGATGTGGGATTTGACGGATACGACTTATCTGAATGATGTGTACTCTTACGCGAAAGGATATCTGCAGATCACATATCCCAGTAACCAGCAGGAATATATGGAAGCGCTTGCCCCGGGATACGAGAGGCATCAGCATTTACTATTTCTGCAGTCTTTTTATCGGTATTTTGCGGCGGGAGATGAGCTGTGGCGGTACTGTCCGCCCCTTGCGCTTGCGATGCAGCCCGCTTTCTACTGTTATCTGCTGTTATTTTACTGCTTATGTTGTATCGGGTTGAAACGGAAGGAGGCTTTGCTGCCAGCCATATATCTTCTGGGGCTTCTTCTGACACTTCTGATGGGACCCTGTGTGCTTACCCGTTATCTGTACCCGGTGATGCTGTCGGTGACGGTTCTAGTGCTGCTTTTGTTTGGACCAGGCAGGGCGCATCCTCTCAACGAGGCGCCAGCTGATACACGAAGTAAGTCGTGTCCCCGGCAGTGAAGGTGTCGGCTGTGATAAGCTCCGCTTCGTAGGTATGCCGGAAGTACATGACCACAGGATGTTCCTCATTATAGGGTGCTTCCTGCAGAATAAAGTAGACATGACCGCTGTCCACCAGATCACGGCCGAAGCTGCCGATGCCCTGGGCAGCGAGTTTTTTTTGCGTGTTGGGGTTGCAGATCACACCCCAGTTGGTATAGATGAAATTTTGGTAAACATTCTGCCCCGCGGCAAACGGGCGTTCACAGAAATGCTCAAGCGTCCCCGAGTTGTAGGTCCATATATAGAAATTCTCAGGTCGGGTAAGACAGTATTCCTTTAATTCCTGCCAGGTCTCTTCGTGGACAAGGTAATTTTCAGCTATGTTTTTGCGGGTTATAAAAACGGAGAGCACACTGAGGGCCAAAAGGAATGGCAGTACAATGATATCGTGCTTTGTCCTCTCAAAGGGCAAGAGATTGAAAGCCAGAATGATGCCAAGAAGGATCAGAAAATCAGCAGTAATCAGGGGCTGGATAATGCGTTTGGGAAAACGCCCCTCATAGAGAACATATCCCCAGCTTACGCATCGGCCGAACAGATACATAAGATAGACAAAGAGGGCATGGGTATTTCGATGGAGGAAAATTAGAATTGGTACCAGAAGAAGCAGGAGTCCGGCCAAAAGGTTGGCGGGCTGCATGCCGTCCTGATAAAAAAAGACTGTCACAGAACAGACAGCGATGTTTTTCAGGCGTTCTTTCAGGCTGGTGCGGGCCAGATAACAGCTTTTGGCAATGTCGTGCATTTGCTTCCAATCATCGACGGACATACCATAGCCGATGTAGGGTGCACCGTTTTTCCGGTACATGTAAGCCTCCTCATCTAGGCCGAGAGCCGCCAGGGCCTCCGGGCACTCCTCGTATGCCGGCCAGCTGTAGAAATCACCTACCCGTTCCCTGTAGTGGTTGATTTTTCGGAAATCGGCCCATTCCTCCTCGGAGTAGGCAATTGTATTTGCACCCCATAGAAGGCCCATTCCCAGAACCAGAAGCAGGGCAAAGCCAAGGAGCTTCCAGGCAGCGTCCTTGTACGCATTCCGGTGGGCTATGATCCATTTTGCCAACCAGAGCATGCCAGCCATGGGCAGCATGAGGTAGAAGATGTTCTGCCGCATGCTGTAGGAAATCCATGCGAGGAACAGGGTCGGTACATTATCCAGTAAAAAGCCGGCTTTTGACTGGCCAGGCCGCGCAGTGATAAAGCAGAACATTGCAGCAGCCGCCGCAAGGCCCGCGGTAGTGGTGTACTGCGCCTCTGATATTACGTTTAAATTTATGATAAAGAAAAGAAGAAAAAACACAGCGAGCGCAGGACTTACGAAAGTGTTTTGGGCACTGCGCTTTTGCCTGATTCGCAGAATACGCCAGTAGACGGCAAAGAGGCTGAGGATCTGTACGCTGTGTTGGAAAAGACCATACCAGGGAATATTGCCCCACAGAGTATAGAGCTTTGAAAGCAGAAAAGAGAGCGGGTATAGAAAAAACATGACATGAGCGTCAGGTGTTCCCGTATAGGCGCCCGAGAGGATGCTGTACATGCCCCAGTCGTCGTTGATGCCGTCCACAGGGTGAATCACAAACAGCTCGATCATATAGAAGGCGGCAAGAAGCAGGAGAAAAAAGAGATCCCACAGCAATGGGGAGGCTTGTTCCCGGCCGGCTTTTCTGTTATCTGTTTGTCCAAAGGCGGGTTGTGAACCAGGGCGAATCAGTGACATATTGGCTTATCCTTTCGTAAAAAAATATGTTTTCAGTTTTCCTATGCGCTCATTATTTTAGCATAAAAACAGGCTGTGCAGTATAAAATATTTTTAGAAGTAAAACTTTAAGAATTTTGGAAGATTTCTTTAATTTTTCTGCACGGAGTATCAAAATAGAAAAATTTGTGCTAGAGTGTATACGGGGTATTAGTAAGGGAAAGGTCGGGAAAGATGGGAAATACAAGAAGAGGCAGACAAAATATCAATACACTTTTGGTAGTATTGATCGGATTTTGTGTTTTGGCGATTATTGAAATTGTGTACGGACAGGCACAGATGAAGGTGGAACGGGAAAGACTGGCTCTGGAAGAGCAGAATACACAGACAGTGGCGGAGCTCAAAGAAGAGTGGAGAAAGCTTCAGGAGGGTTCCAGCGTGGTGACGGCACAGAGTGAGCCTGCTCCTGCCGCAAGTGAGGGTGAGTCTGAGCCTGCCAGGGTCGTGGAGCAGCCGAAGAAACAGGAATCGAAGAAACAGCAGCCTGAAGATGAGACGGCCAAGACAGAAGAGGATGACAGGAATTATGATATGCAGATTGTAATTCTTGGCGACAGTATTATGGATGGGGACAGGACAGAGAGCGGCGCGGCGGATATTATCGGCGAGCAGCTGAATGCGAAGATTTATAATATGTCCATGGGCGGCACTACAGCGGCCCTTCTGCCCAATGAGCAGTATAATTTTTCCACCTGGAATTCTCGCTGTCTGCTCGGTGTGGTGAATGCGATTGTGGGAAATATCAATCCGGATATTTTTGAGGGATATGCGGCGGGTGAGGTGCTGAAGACCTGTGATTTTAGCAAGACGGATTATTTTATCATTGAGTATGGGGTGAATGACTTCCTGACCGGGCAGATTCCCAACAGCCGATATTTGGAAGGAGGAGACACGCTTGCGGTGGATGGCACACACACTTACACGGGTGCCCTTGACGATGCCATCAGCCGACTAAAGAGCAGCTTCCCGGATGCCGGAATCTTGGTGATCGGTCCCCACTACTGCCAGGTATTTAACGGCGGAACGTTTGTCGGTGACGGCTATTCTCTGGATTATGGCTATGGTCCTCTTATCACATTTTCGAGGGGAGCCGGTTATGTTGCAGAGCAGCATAGGGAGGAAGGCGTTCTCTTTTTCAATGCTTTTGAGGAGAGCGGCATTGATGCGGATACGGCCGATGATTATCTGTCGGACGGCGTTCACATGACGCCGCTGGGAGCCCGGGTATATGCGGAGTTTGCAGCCGGAATTATCCGCAGGGATTTCATGCCGGAGGAGTGATTGCATCAAGCTGCCATAATATGGTATGATAAAGGACAGGTGTAAAAGCCTGTCCTTCAATTTATATGCGCAGGGGTGCGTAATGTATATTGCTGCTACGCAGCACGCACCCCGCGCGGCGAGTAGGGGAAGAAAATCTCCTCCTACTCGATTTGGGAGATTAGTATGCGGGAATTGGAATATCCCTTTGACGGGGAGCTTATATTAAAAAAATCAAAAAAGTTAAAACGTGCCCTTCTGGAAGGGCGGGCAGATTTTTTGGAGAAAAGGATTGCGGTTCTGGGGGGCAGCACGACTCATGATATCGTTCGCATGTTGGAGCTGTTTTTGCTGAATCAAGGGATACGCCCCGTATTCTATGAGTCGGAATACGCGCAGTATTGGCAGGATGTGATGTTTGACAATCAGGAACTTGTCTCCTTCGCACCGGATCTTATCTTTATCCATACCTCCAACCGTAATATCACGGCGTATCCGTCTATGCAGGATCAGGAACCGCAGATGGATGCGCTGCTTACGGAACAGTATGAGCATTTTCATGTGATGTGGGAGAAAATTGCAGAAAAGTACCACTGTCCAGTGATTCAGAATAATTTCGAGTATCCGTTTTATCGGCTGCTTGGAAATCAGGAGGCAGTTTGTCTTCAGGGGCGGATCTGTTTTATCAACAGGTTAAATGAGCGGTTTTATCAGTACGCCAGGGAGCATGAGGATTTCTATATCCATGATATCAATTATTTATCGGCTGCCTATGGTCTGGACAGATGGTCGGAGCCCCTCTACTGGCATATGTACAAGTACGCCATGTGCATGCAGGCGGTTCCCTTATTCTCTCATAATCTTGCCAATATCATCAAGGCAGTTTTTGGGAAGAATAAAAAGGGGCTTTCGCTGGATCTGGACAATACGCTCTGGGGTGGTGTCGTGGGAGATGACGGTCCGGAAAATCTGGAAATCGGGCAGGAGACGCCTATGGGACAGGTCTATGCGGAATTTCAGAATTATGTGAAAGCGCAGAAAGATATCGGTGTCCTGCTCACAGTCAATTCTAAAAATGAAGAGGAAAATGCACTGGCAGGATTGAACCATCCCGATGGGGTTTTAAAGCCGGAGGACTTTGTTATCATAAAGGCCAACTGGGAACCCAAGAGCAAAAATCTGGCAGAGACCGCGGCGGAGCTTGCCATCCTGCCTGACAGCCTCGTCTTTGTGGATGATAATCCGGCTGAGCGGGAGATTGTGAGGGCTCAGGTGCCAGGTGCGTCGTGTCCCGAGATTGGGACGCCAGAGCAGTATATCCGAGTGCTTGACCGCTCGGGCTTTTTTGAAGTGACAAGCCTGTCAGAAGATGACCGGAAGCGCAGCGAGATGTATCGGGCTAATGCGGAGAGGAAAAAGCAGGAGGAAGCTTTTGGCAATTACCGGGAATACCTGTTGTCCCTTGACATGCAGGGGACAATCAGGCCTTTCGAGGCGATGGTGATGGCGCGGATCGCCCAGCTGACCAACAAGAGCAACCAGTTTAATCTGACAACCAGAAGGTACACCCAGGGGGAGATAGAGGCTTTTGCGGCGGATGAAAGATATATCACCCGCTATGGCAGGCTGGCGGACAAGTTCGGCGATAATGGTGTAGTCTCCGTGGTAATTGGCCGGATGGGGAGCATGGGGGACAAAACGGCTTACAGGCAGATGGAGCGGGTGACTGGTGATACCGGAAGCGACGTCCTGCATTTAGAGCTGTGGCTGATGAGCTGCCGGGTGTTAAAGCGGGATATGGAATATGCCATGATGGACAGCGTAGTGGAGGCCTGCAGAGAATGCGGCATCGGGACGATTCTGGGATACTATTATCCGACCGCGAAAAACGGGATGGTGAAAGAGTTTTACCGAATGATGGGATTTGAGAAGCAGGAAGAAACTGACACGGGCGTCAGTGTGTGGCGCTTTGTGATTCCGGATGAATACGAGCACCAAAATACAGTCATTGCCGTACAAGAGTGAAATACCCCGTAGAAATGAAAATAAGAGAAAGAGGAGAGAGAAAATGAGCAGAGAAGAAGTGTTTGAGAAGCTGAACGAAGTATTCCGAGACGTGTTTGACGATGAGGAAATTACCGTCACCGATGTCACCACGGCGGATGATATTGAGGAGTGGGATTCCCTTGAGCACATTAATCTCCTGGCGGCTGTGGAGCAGGAGTTTGGCATGAAGTTTAACATGGGGCAGGTGGTATCCATGAAAAATGTAGGTGAGATGGCGGATATCATTCTTGCGCAGATTGGATAAAAAATATGGTGGACAGATTTTTGGATAGAGTGCAGGGGTTTTATGAAAGTCTGGAAAAGCTTGGCAGGAGGCGGGAGGCGCTTCTTATATGGGGCCTTTTTGCAGCACTTGTGTTTGGTGTAGTGACCTTGTGCGGTACGATGACCTCTGGATTTCACCTTGTGGACGATTGGGAGTTTGCCAAGTATGTGGACTGGATGACGCTGGAAAACAGAAGTCTGTGGGACTGCCTGAAGGAGGCGGTGGGGTTTGATTTGACCCTGCGGCTGCGGCCCCTGTATTATATCAATCGAGTTTTGATGGCTTATGTGTTTGGCATAAATCTGACAGCAATGTCAGTTGTGAAGGCGGCGGAAATCGTAGCAGCACTTGTGGCGCTCTATTACTGTGCGAGACAGATGAAGTGCAATATGATATATGCGGCTCTCTTTTCTTTGACTGTGATGGTGGGTTATCAGTCTGCGGTCTGGTGGAAGCTGGGGCCGCAGGAATCCTATGACATCATGATGTTTGCGGTCGGCTTTTACCTGCTGCTCAAGTGGCTTTTTACGGGGCGGCGGGGGTTTGCCTTTGCAAGTACAGGGGCCTTCTTTCTCATGTCGATTTACAAGGAGCCTTTTATCCTGCTTCTGCCTTTCGTCTGCCTGTTCGTGCTGTATGTAGAACTGCAGGGAGTACGACTGACAGTATCGCGATTGTGGGAGGTGGTCAGAAAGAGACTTCCCTTTCTTTTTGCGATCGGCCTTATTTTTGTGGCGGAGATGTTTCTATTAGTGTTTGTGATCGGTACAAACAATTATTCCTATGTGGGCCTCGATGAGAGCGTGACTCTGGATCAATACAGACAGGTATGGCTGGCGGCTGCGGGGAATAATCTGAAATGGTATGTGCGGTTCGGCACGGTGCTTTGCCTGATTTTTTTAACTTACTGGGAGCAGACAAAAAAACTTGGCTGGGAAATTCTGCTTGCGGCAGCCATTATGCTGCCTCAGTGTGTCACTTACAGCAAGACGGCACTGGAGGAACGGTATATTCTGCCCTGGGTGTTTGGCTTTGCCTTTTTCTTTGTCATTGTGGGATGTCAGTTTAAACCATTGAGTGGTAAACGGCGTATCGTCTATATGCTGTGCCTGCTTCTCATGCTGGCAGCTCACGGCAGAGTGATGTTTAGGGAGGCACAGTATTTTGCTTATCGGGGAAAGAGTGTGGAGACGATGCTTGAAGATACACTGAAGGAGGTGCAGGGAACAGACAAAAGGGTGCTGAGCTGCTTTGATCCCAACTCTGAGGGCAACAAAACCATGTACCACTGGTTTCGCGTCCACGGCTATGACGAGGTGTTTTACTGGGAGGAGGAGGAACAAAAGATCAGTCGTTCCTACGGGCCGAGAGAGGATGAGCTGTCGTCCTTAGAAGAGATGGATGTGGTCGTGATGTACAATGAGGAAGACCGGCACTGGTGTTACACGCCGAGTCTTGATCTGTCGGATTTTACGGAGAAAAAGTGTGGGACCATCACCATGTATGTGAGGAATGAGATTGATTAGTCTAATAGTAGTTCTATTATGCCAATCACAGGGCTCATCAAAAATACCACTCTGCGTCCGTCTAAGGCAGGCGCGGGTGTGGGGGTGTCGATGGCAGTAAAACCGTCGGCGGTGAGCTCCCTGTAAGCAGCTTCGGGATCGGCGGCCTCATAGCAGATGTGGTAGGGACTGTTTTTTAGTTTTTTCATCAGACCGGACACTACGGAATCTTCGGAGGCAGGAGAGACCAGTTCTATGCAGTATCCATCCTTCTGAAGAAAGCAGATGTGTACTTTGCGGATTTCATCGTAGACAGTATCCTGCTTGGTGACATAGCCCAGGGTTTCGAAGGTCTGTTTCGCTTTTTCTATTTTTTTGACTAAATAGCCGATATGGTGTATTTTTAAAGTTGACATACAGATTCCTTTCTGCATTATAGCTCGCGCGTGTTTTGGAGAATGCCAAAAGAATTACTTAGAGTGTATCACGTTTGGCGCCGGGGAGGAAGAGATCTGATAAAAAATCCGGCACTTCGGAAGAAAATCTGACAGACCGGAAAGAGCTGATATAGGGAGGATGCCGGTTATTCATGAGAGCACTATACAGAAAATATAAAGATTTTATCATGGAAGTTATACATTTTGGCATGGTGGGAGTGATCAACACGATGCTGGGCTGGATCATCATGGCTGTGCTGTACAATTTGATTCACCTGAATTACTGGTTCTCAAGCGGGATATCCTATTTTATCGGCAGTGTTTTTTCCTACCATGCAAACGCCAAACTCACTTTCAAGGTGGAAAATAAGGACAGGTGGCTGCCCTGGCGGTTTGCTGCCAATATCATTGTGTGCTATTTGGTGTCCTTCAGCGCAGCGCAGCCATTTACGGCAAGAATTCTGGATGCGGTGGGACTGTCCGCGGGCGGCAGGATTTCGGAGGCTCTTCTTGACAATATAGCCATGATTTTTGGCATGGGTATTTTTATTGTGATGAATTTCTTCGGGCAAAAACTGTTCGTATTTCGCAAATGCAAGACGGAAAAAGATATGACAAGTGTGTCATAATGTGTGCAATTGTCGATCAGTGCGATTATTTGGGATGATTAGGTTGAATAAATGAGAAAGATAACCGGACAGAAGTGGTTTCTATGGATAACAAAATATTGGTTCCTGTTTCCAATCAGCGGTTTTTTGCTCCTTGTGGCAGGGGTATTTTTCGGCTTCGGAGAGCGCAGCTATATTGGTGTACATGACAATATGGATCTGTTTTTAGCGCAGTTTCAAATGTTGAAAAATACAGGATCCTTTTTTAAACATGGGGTGGACGTGCCTTTTCTGGGTGGGGTGAGCCGGGACAATCTTCCCTCGGAGCTGTCGCTTTACAGTGTGTTGTTTATGCTTTTTCCTACCTATACGGCTTATATACTGGGTATTCTGGGAAAGATTCTGTTTGGAATGTTTTCCTTTCGTCTGTTGGCGGGGGAGCTTTTTCCTGAAAAAATGGAGACGTATCGGCCTTTCGTTTATATGACGGGCTTTGCCTATGGGATCTGCTGGTTTTTTCCGGCTTTTGGATTTGCCTTCGCGTCGATTCCGCTGGCAGTCTGGCTGCTTCTCAAGATATACAGGGGGCAGGGTAAGCGGTGGTATGTGGCGCTGTTTTTTTACCCGCTGGTATCCTATTTTTCTTATCACGGTATTTTTATTTTGGGGTATCTGCTGCTTGCCATTTTGGGTTTGTCAGCCAGAATGGTGTATCTTGGAAGGCATGCCGGATGGGAGGGACAGTCTGCACAGGCAGTGGCACATCGAACAGACACACGCGGGGGATGGACGGCGGTTTTTAGGCTGCTTGCCGCGCTCATTGTGCTGGCGGCAGGCTTTGTGTTTTGTGAATATCGTCTTTTCGGACAGATGCTCTTTAGCGACGAGGTGACGATCCGTTCCTCCATCGTGAATGCCAGTCTTTCTGCTTCAGAGATTCTAAGGGAGATCTGGCAGGTGTTTAGGGAGGGGATTTTTCATGCGGATGGCGTGCATGGCAAAGTGGTGCTCCCTGTCTGTGCCCTCTATTTTGTGGGAAACAATGGGGTCCACCTGTACAAAAGGGAGGGGAAGGCGATTCTGAAAGATCCTTTTAATCTGCTTGTGCTTTTCCTTTTGTTCAACAGTGTGGTGTACGGGCTGTATGATTTTGAACCGCTCCGCTTACTGGTGGAGAGACTGATCCCGCCTTTGGAGGGGTGGCAGTTTAATCGGACGATCTTTTTTAACCCCTTTCTCTGGTACGGTGCGCTGTTTCTGGTTCTGAAAAGGCTCTATGATGCGGGTGTATGGCAGATGTGGCTGGCTAATGCTATTGTCTGTGCCGCTGTATTGGTGGTTATTCTGACGCCCACCCGATACAATGATTTATACCATACTTGCTACAACAGGGCTTATGAGCATTTTCATGGGCAGGAAGTGGATGAGTTGACCTACGAGCAGTTCTATGCCGAAGATCTGTTTGAGGAGATCAAAAGCGATATTGGCTACCAGGGGGAATGGGCTGCAGCTTACGGTTTTCATCCGGCGGTGCTTCAGTACAACGGCATCGCTACGTTGGACGGCTATCTAGGATTCTATTCCCAGCAATATAAGGAGGATTTCCGGAAAATTATCGCTCCGGCTTTGGAGCGGGTGGAGGCGACGCGGATCTATTATGACGATTGGGGTGCCAGAGCCTATCTGTATTCCGGGACGGATTTGAGTATTGTCAGCGCAACGAAGACTGTGTATGCCACGGACGATCACATCTATATTGACGGGGAGGCGTTCCGGGAGCTTGGCGGCACCTATATTTTTTCCAGAATAGAGCTTTCTAACGAAAAGGAGGCAGGGCTGTCCCTGCGGGGTGAGTACACAGCATCCGACGGAAGCATGAAGATCTATGTGTATAAGCAATGAGCCGTGCACATTTGCAGGCATGCACGGCGGGACGTGAAAAAATAAGAAGGAGATGTTAGTGTGAAAAATAATGCTGATGCACTTATTTTTCACACCCAAATTTGTGCCGGAGCGTCACAAATTTGTCTGATGGCAGACGCAAATTTGAAATTTGCGTCGCCCCGTCGCGTAAACGCTCCGGAATGGAGGTATTATTATGCCAATCAGAGTACACAATTTCGGGGGAGCCATTGGGTGGAATGCGAAAAAGTATCTGCCCTGGATTTCCAGTGAAAGCTATTTGAAACTGCAGTTTGTAAGCCGCAGGAGATCCCAGAGGGGGTATATCGAGTATTTTATGAGCCATAAGGAGCCGCCCCACCCGCTGGTGGTGAATTTGGAGACGGTGAACCGCTGCAACAGCACTTGTGAGTTCTGCACAGCCAATATCCATGCAGAGAAGCGCCCTTATAAAAAGATGGACGACGCGCTCTATTATTCCGTCATCGATCAACTCCACGACTGGAATTATAAGGGACATCTGACGCTCTACGGCAACAACGAGCCTTGGCTTGACACGCGCATTGTGGAGTTCCACAAGTACGCCCGGGAAAAGCTGCCAGAGACGTTTATTTTCATGTCTACCAACGGTCTGCTTCTAAACGTGGATAAGGTAAAACAGATCGTTCCCTATGTGGATCAGCTCATCATCAATAATTACAGTATGGAGATGAAGATGCACGACAATGTGCAGGTGATTCACGATTATGTGAAAGCACACCCGGAGGAATTTAAAAATGTGGACATTCTGATTCAGATTCGGTACCTGAAAGAGGTGCTGACTAACCGGGCGGGCAGTGCACCCAACAAACAGTCCAAAGGAAAGATAGTCAAGGAGACCTGTCTGATGCCCTTTACAGATCTTTGGATCACACCCTTTGGCAAGCTGGGAATCTGCTGCTGTGATAACTTCGAAGTGACAGAGATGGCGGATTTAAACACCACGTCCCTGAAGGAGGGGTGGAACAGCGAGAAATACAGGAAACTTCGGGAAGCCATCGCTGTGGGCAGACACAATTATCCTTTCTGTAAATACTGCGATTTTATTGACGCGGGACTTCGCATGGATGCGGTGGACGATGTGTTGAAGCACAGACAGATGCACGGTGCACGACAGACAGTATTCAGGAAAAAGTAGACAGATAAACTGAGAACTAGAATGATGCACTGACTTGAAACGAAAAGACAGGGCGCAGAAACGAGGGCAGCAGGCGAATGAAGAGAACGGTTATGACAGCGGCGTGTATTGCGGCAGTGGCCGCGGTGATGCTTGGTGGCTGTGGCGGTGGACAGAGCCCGAAGGCCGGGGCAGCGGCACAGCCGGATGAGTGGCCGGGTGAGGAAGTGAAGCAGGAAGACGCGGCCGGTGAAACAACACAGGAAACAGGAAGTCCCGCAGATGCGGCGGCTGTGCAGACTGGGAGCATGGACGGAAATGAGGAGCAGGAGCAGGTACAGCTTGCGGGTACCACATTCTCTGTGCTGGGGGACAGTATTTCCACTTATCGGGATTATAATCCGGAGGGGTACGCTGTTTTTTTCCCGGAAAATGGAGCTGTGGATGACGTGGAAAATACTTGGTGGCAGATCGTTTCAGATGAGCTGGAGCTTATGCTCTACGCAAACGGTTCCAGCTCCGGATCTACGGTGGCGGGTGACTCCACGGGAACAGAAGATCCCAGGTGCGGCTGCAATGAGCTGCGCACCAACGATCTTTCCGGCCCGGAGGGAGCTTGCCCTGACAGAATTGTCATATTTATGGGAACCAACGATGTCTTGACAGCGGTTCCGCTGGGGGACAACGACGGCACCAGAATCGTGGAGGAGGGGGAAGTGGATTCCTTCAGCGATGCGTATACCCTCATGTTAGACAAACTGCAGGCAAATTATCCACTGGCGGAAATTTACTGCTGTACCCTGCTTCCGATGGGAGACTACGGGACGCAGACGCCTTATGTGGAGTTTGTCAACAGCGCGCAGCTTACGTCGAAGGACTATGGGGAGACGATTGTTCGAATTGCAGGAAGCAGGGGAATTTCCGTGATTGATTTGAATGACTGTGGTATCACCATTGATAATCTGCAGGAGATGACCACCGACGGCGTGCACCCCACAGTTTCGGGGATGAGATGTATTGCGGAGGCGGTGGAGGAAGTGCTCGCCGGGGAGTAGGGTTTTTGGCTGCTAGACGGGAAGGCCGGCAAAAAGAGGAGTGCCTATGGAAGTGGAAGTGTCGGGGATCAAAAAGGCGTATCCCCACAAGACGGTACTGAACAATATCACTTTTTCGACAAAAGCAGGGAGCTGTGTGGGAATTCTCGGGAGCAATGGCAGTGGTAAGTCTACGCTTCTTTCTGTTTTGGCGGGAGTGCACAGAGCGGACAGCGGCTCTTTTTTTTATCGCGGGACCGATCTTTTGCGGCGCCCGGGACAGATTCCGAGAGTGCTGGGATATGTGCCGCAGACAGATCCGCTGATGGATGAGTTGTCCGCCTGGGATAATCTTTGCATGTGGTATGACAAGGCGGCGATTAGGAGGGAACTGTCGGAAGGGGCGCTGAAAGTTCTGGGAATTGACAAGTTTTTAAAGCTGCCGGTGCGCTGCATGTCGGGCGGTATGAAAAAGCGTCTTTCTATCGGATGCGCAGTGGTTTCCCGCCCTGGAATCCTTTTGCTTGATGAGCCGTCGGCGGCTCTCGATCCGGTCTGCAAGGAAAATATTCGAGAGTATCTGTCGGTCTACAAAAAGGAGGGAGGCATTATTTTGATGGCCACCCACGATGCGCAGGATTTGGAGTTGTGTGATGCTTGCTATATATTGACAAACGGAGAACTGCAGGCTTATCAGTATGATGGAGATTTTCACAGATTGGCGAATATCCTCCGCATGGAGTAAAGCATGAAACAAATTTTTTTCTATTTCGTGGCACAATTGAAACGCGCTGCAAGGATTCTTCCGGGACAGCTTGCTGTGGATCTGTCGGTCTGTGTCTGCGTGGGGACGCTGGGCTGTCTTTTGGCTGCCCAGGGAGCTTCTCAGACGGAGGGGATGAGATACCGGATTGGTCTGGTGGGAGATTTGTCCGATTCCTATCTGGGCTTTGGCATCGCCGCTCTGCAAGAGATGGATGATTCCCGCCTGATGATTGAGCTTGTTGGTATGCCAGAGGAGGAGGCAAAGAAAGCCTTTCAACAGGGAGAGCTCTACGCTGTCGTGCGGGTTCCGGAGGGGCTTGTGGAATCTATCGTGTATGGGGAAAATGACCGCCCAATCACCTACACAGCCACGCAGGGGCAGAAGGGACTCGGAACGATGGTGATGGGGGAGATTACAGATATCGCTTCCACACTGGTAACCGCTTCCCAGGGCGCGATCTATGCTATGCAGCGGGTGCTCGCGCAGGAGGACAGGGGAGAGGAGATTGGGCGGGAGACAGACAAGCTGAACCTGGCCTTGATCAATCTGGTGCTTTCAAGAAGCGGCTTTAGTGACGTGGAGATTTTGGGTTATGCGGACGGCTTGTCTTTTGAGCTGTTTTATTTTTCCAAACTGCTTTTGCTGTTTCTCCTGCTCTCTGGTCTCTTAAACAGTGCTCTCTTTGTCAGTAGAAGCAAGTCTCTTCCCTGTTTTTTAAAAGCGCGCCAAGTGGGGGCGGCCTGGCAGATTTTGTGTGAATATCTGGCTTATTTCGGTCTTGTTCTGGCGGGATTTTTCGCGCTGTGTCTGCCTCTTTCGGCTGCATTGGGGCGGGGGCTGATCGGGATTCCCGAGTGGGAAGGCATGGGAGCCGTGCCCTTTTTTAGCATTTGGCCGGCATTTTTATCAGTGGCGGCGATGTTTGCAGCGCTGCAATTTTTTCTCTATGAGGCGGCGGATGGGATTGTGAACGGGATTCTTCTGCAGCTCATCTGCGGGATTACAATGGGATATATATCGGGATATTTTTACCCTTCTGCCTTTTTTCCGGAGAAAATGCGGACTCTGGGCAGCCTGTTTCCCTCCGGTATGGCTTCTGATTTTGTGGAGGGAAGGCTTCTCGGGCAGCTGCGGGCGGGCGCGGGAGCCGCTGTTTTTGTTTGGACAGTTGTTTTCCTTTTTCTCGCCGCGGCTGTCAGAGGCATAAAGATAAGAAAAGGATGAATAGGGAGAGAGGAGGACAGGGATATGCCGGGAAGAATGTTGGTAAGATTCATTCTTTTACAAAAAAGACTGTTACGGAAATACAGTTTTCTCTTGATGTTGTGTCTGGCGCCCCTTTTTGCCGCCGGCGTGGGACAACTCTCGAAAGAGGAAAGCGGAATCGCCACGATTGCTCTGTATCTGCCGGAGGGGGATTCCATGGCTAAGGACGTGGCCGGGCGGCTTCTTTCCGGTGAACATGTGCTCCGATATTTGTCTTGCGAGGGGGAGACGGAGGCCAGGCAGCTGGTGGAGGCAGGGAAGGCGGACGCCGCCTGGATATTTGATCAGGATATGGAAGAGAATCTGCGGGAGCTTGCAAAAAGGCGGCGGGTGCGGCCCGTGGTTACTGTGGTGGAGCGGCAGGACAGCGTGCCCCTTATTCTTGCCAGAGAGATGCTGTCAGCGGCCATTTATTCCTCTTTTTCCTATGAGGTCTATGCAGGTTATGTGAGGGAGGATCTGGGGATGGAAGAGATTTCAGAAGAGACTCTGAGAGCAGTTTATGAGAGTGTGGCTGTGGAAGGCAGCCTTTTCCGGATGGTTTATCCCGATCAGACTCCCGGTGAGAACGAGGATTTTACCTATGTGCAGGCGCCGATGCGGGGAATTTTGGCCATTTGGTTTACTTTTGTGGGGCTGGCGGCAGCGCTTTATTTTATGCAGGATGAGGAACGGGGCGTCTATGGGCGGGTGCCAGTGACGAGGCGGCTCTATGCCTCCTACGGAGCGGGCGCAGTGTTCCTTGTAGATGCGGCCGTTGTCTTTCTGGTATCCTGTAAGCTGGCCGGGGTGTATACAGACTGGAAAAGAGAAGTGGTAAGTTGTGCAGTCTTTGGGATCTGCGTGCTGGCATTTGCCAATCTGTTACGGCTTCTTCTGCGCACGCCGAAAGGTCTAGGCTTGGCGCTTATGCCTCTGGGAGCGGTTATGCTGGCGCTCTGTCCTGTTTTTTTAAATTTGCCATACTTTAGGGCGGGGAAATTGCTCCTCCCGCCCTGGTACTATCTACAATCCATTCATAATGACCGCTATTTGTTTGAGATGGCCGCCTATTCGGCGGTGCTGTTTTTAGTCAGCGCTATTGTGCAGAGGCTGCGCAGCCGCATTGCTTAGCAAAACAGAGTACACATGGCTTAGTCGATCTGGTCAATCTGTGTGACGGCTTCTTCCTTTATTTCTTCGTGATAAGCCTTCTCAGTGTTGACATTCCAGATATTATCCTTGGAGGAGATGCCGTTTATAATATTTTTGACAGTCTCAAAGGAGGTCATCATGGAGTGGTCAATATTGTTGTAGCGGTGCTGACCGTTTCGCCCCACACAGTAGAGATTTTCGATGGATTTTAGGTATTCTGTCAGTTGATCCATATCCTGGTAGGTGTCAAAATAGGCGGGATAGGCTTTTTTCACCCGCTCTACATGGGAGTCCATCACATCGGAAGCTTTGTCGATTAACCCCATGCTCACAATCTCATCCACCGCAAAGCGGGTGAAATCTTCATCAGACATGGTCCAGTACTTATCTCCTTCAAAGACAAAATATTCCAGACCGATCCAAACGGTATGCTCCAGATCCCGCACCATATAGGGCGACCAGTTGTTGTAAATCTGGAAGCGTCCCAGGCGGACGCTCTTGTCGTGCACATACACCCAGCAGTCCGGTACGATATTGCTGATGGTTTTTAATTTTGTCTTATTTTTTAGATTCAATTTTGGCAGCAGCAGTCCCACAGTCATATAGTCGCGGTAGGGAAGTCCTGCTGCAATGGCGACCATTTTTTCCGGCACATCGTTTAAACCTGCCACCAGATCTTTCACTGGCATGGAGGAGATAAAAATATCCCCCTCCTCAGTCACCCTGCCGTCCGGTGTTTCATAGGTGATGGCGGTGATGCGGTTATTTTCGTCCTTGCGAAGGCCGACTGCCTTACTGTTACAGAGAATTTTTCCACCCATCTGTCGGATTCTGTCTGCGGTCACCTCCCAGAGC
Organism: Lachnospiraceae bacterium UBA7060; assembly: GCA_002493835.1. Classification (GTDB taxonomy): domain Bacteria; phylum Bacillota; class Clostridia; order Lachnospirales; family Lachnospiraceae; genus UBA3282. The sequence goes on from DLAA01000113.1 coordinate 43,312, forward strand.
TGGCCGGGACCCAGCTTCGGATAGCTGAATTCCTCGATGAGAGAAGTTTCCACTTCGCGGTTTTTATTGCCGGGAAGCATTTTCGAGAAAATATCTTTCAAAATGGCGGTGATAGATAAGCCCTTCACCCGCTGGGCGCCCCAGTCGGGAGCGATATCGGAGGGGTGTCTCCCCCAGAGATTCTCCGTATAGTTTTCAAAGAACATGGAGTAAAGCTTTTTGCCAAATCGATTTACGTAAAAATCTTCGAGGGAATTTTCGGGCCGCTTATGGATCATAGCGGCGAGGTAGCTGAATCCAACCTGCAGGGTAGTCAAAAAGCCCATGTTGATAAAGGTCTCCGGCTTTAAGGAGATCGGATAATCGAAAAATTTCCGGTTGAAGTAGATGCGCGATACGCGGTTTCTGCGCAGCATCACCTGATCTTCCTTTTCCGGGTCAGGGCCGCCGGGGGAGAGGGGCATGGTGCGCTTTAACACGATGTCGTCATAGGTGGGCGCTCCCTGAATGGGCAGCATATGCTCCCACCAGGCGTTCACCTCCGGCACTTTGGAGAAAAAGCGGTGTCCGCCCATATCCATGCGGTTCCCTTTATAGTTGACGGTCTTGGAGATGCCGCCCATGGCCTCCGATTCTTCCAATACAGTAATCTCGTATTCCTTGCTCTGTCTGAGCAGTTCGTAAGCGGCGGTGAGCCCTGCCGGCCCCGCGCCGATCACATAAACTTTTTTCATGTAAAACCTCATTCCGGAGCAGACTGCTCCTTTTTCTATAGTCTATCCATAGATAGAATTAGTTTAACATGTTTGGACGAGGATGTACACAAAAAAAGAGATAGACTGTTACCGGGGACAGCATAAGGCATAGCTGTCGCTGGACAGCCGTATACAGAAGATATTAGGGAAAGTTTTTTGGGGTTATATGGAAAAAAGAAAGGGGGTATGCTATAGTATTACTGAATATTATCTGAGAAAGAGGAAAAGAAAGAGGCATATTCATGGGTTTGTCCGTTATCAGTTTGATTTTCTGGCTTGTGGCCGTTCCCTTTTGTATCGGGATGATCCCGGCAAATTTTATACCGCCCGAAAGAAGAAGTCCGGGGTTTATTCTGCTCTCCGGGTATTTTGGCATGTGGGCGCTTTTCGAGCTGGCGGCGGTGCCTGCGGTTCTCTGGGTGGAGTATCATAATTTTAAAATTGCCTCCGCTGCGTTTACGGTGCTTTCCCTTCTGGGTGCCATGACGGGCGTTGGGCTGCTGTACCGGAATAATAAGGCAGGCAAACCGTTTTTTGTGCGTGCAAAAGAAAACGGGAGCATGAAAAATGACAATTGTGTCATAAAAGGACGCAGTCTGAAAACATGCGCACTGTCCTGCACGGGAAAGCTGTTCACGGCTGTGGGGATCGAGTGGCTGCTTTTTTTTGTTTTGCTGGGATTTCAGCTTTACAAAGCGGTGGCCTTTTCTTCCTTTGACGGGGATGATGCCTACTATGTGGTGGAGTCGCTGATTGCCCAGGAGGCGGATGTGATGTACCGGATTCTGCCTCTCAAAGGCGGATCCACAGGGCTCGACGTGCGGCATGCGATGGCGGTTTTTCCCATGTGGGTTGCTTTCGTATCGGTAAGGGCCAGGATGCATGCAACCATTGTGTCACATGTGGTGATGCCGCTTGTGTTGATTCCGCTGACTTATCTTCTTTACTATGAGATTGGGCGGCGGCTGTTTGACCGAGGAGGAACGGCTCATCCGGGAAAGGAAGCGTTATCAGAAAGCCGGCTTCACAGAGAAAAACTTCCGGTTTTTATGATTATCATGGCGTTTTTTCAAATTTTTGGGAATGTGTCTATCTATACGAATGAAACGTTTTTCCTGACCCGCACCTGGCAGGGAAAAGCGGTGGCCGGCTCTCTGGTGATTCCAGCCATGATTTGGACGTTTCTGCAAATTTATGACAGGAGTGTCGAAAACAAACAGACGGATGCGGGGGTGTGGATTCTTTTGGTCTGTATTAATATGACAGCGGGTGTATGCAGCTCTATTGCCGTGTTTTTAGTCTGCATTTTGGCTGCGCTTACAACTTTTTGCCTGGCTGTGGTGAGCCGGGACTGGAAGCTTCTCTTGAAAGTGGGAGCAGCCTGCATTCCGAATGTGGTTTATATGGCAATTTACGTTTTTATGGCGTACAGCTATTTATTGCAATAAAAAAGTATAAAAGAACGAAGAATAAAAGTACGGGGAAGAGAAATATATGTGGGGTATTTTTCTAGAAAGTGTTGTTATCTTTAAAAATTATATGGGTTATCATGAGAATCATTTTCTGGTGGGAATTTATCTGTTTGCTCTTCTTTACCTGTGGCTTGTGGAGAGGGACAAGCGAAGACGGGCTGTTTTTGTCTATGCGCCGACGTTGATTTTACTTGTATTTTTCTGCCCGCTGTTTCGCAAGGTGTTTGTACGGATTATGGAGGATTCTGAAACTTACTACAGGCTGCTATGGCTTTTGCAGATGAGTATTGTCAGTGCTTACGGGCTGATTAAACTGATGGGGAGGCACATGCGGATCGGACTTTTGGCGGCCTGTCTCATGGTCGTGGCCTGCGGGGATTATGTCTATGACAGCGAGCATATTTCCCGAGCGGAAAATGCCTGGCATCTGCCTCAGGAAGCAGTGGATATTGTGGATATGATCAAACCGGAGGAGGGACGTATTACCGTGCTGGTTCCTGCGGATTTGATTTACTATATCAGACAGTACAGCACGGACATCGAACTGCCGTATGGCCGGGAGATGTTGGTTTCCCGCTGGGATTACTATAATGCTATGTATGAGGCCATGGAGGCGGCGGAGGTGATTGATACCCCGCTTTTTGTGGAGCTGACCAGAGAATATCCCTGCGCATATGTGGTTTTGAAGGAGGATCGTAAGATCAAGGAGCCGCTGACGGACTATGGCTTTTCTGTGTACGGACAGGTGGGAGAGTTCGTGATTTACAAGGATATGACACTGTAGAACAGGGAAGAGGAGAAATAGCCAATGCTGTTTAATTCGTACATTTTTGTATTCGTCTTTTTTCCTATATGTCTAATTGGCTATTATGGATTATTGCACTGCAAAAAGCCGGGGGCGGCCAGGGTTTTTCTGACGACCATGTCTTTTTGGTTTTACGGGTATTTTAATCTGTCCTATCTGCTGATTATGGTGTGCAGTATAGCGGGGAATTTCCTGTTCCATAGGCTGTTATCCAGGGATGCACCGGGCAATGCAAGCGGCAAAGAAGGCCCGAAAAATTCTGCAGAGTGGCGCCGGGCGGTTATGGTTTTTGCGGTAGCGCTTAATCTTGGTGTATTATTCTGGTTTAAATATTTCGACTTTTTTTTGGAAACTGTGAACGGGGTACTGGGAACCTCCTTTGTCCTGCGGGGGATTTTGCTGCCTTTGGGAATCAGTTTTTTCACATTTCAGCAGATTTCTTTTATCGTGGACACTTACCGCGGCGAGGTGAAGAACTGTCCGCTTAATGAGTATGCGCTGTTTGTATCTTTCTTTCCTCAGCTTATCGCCGGGCCCATTGTCAATCACAGCGAGATGCTGCCACAGTTTGAGAAAATGGGAGAGGAGAAGCCTGATTGGGAAAGTATAGCGGGCGGCTTTGCCCTTTTTGTGATGGGACTTGCGAAAAAAGTGCTTTTGGCGGATACGTTTGGCGCAGGGGTGGATTATGGCTATACCAACTTGGCTGTTCTCGGGCGTGCGGATGCCTGTCTGGTGATTTTGTTCTACTCGCTGCAGCTTTATTTTGATTTTAGCGGCTACTGTGATATGGCGGTGGGAATCGGCAGGATGCTTGGTATTGAGATACCTGTCAATTTTAATTCTCCTTACAAGGCAGTGAACATAGTGGATTTCTGGAAGCGTTGGCACATTACTCTGAACCGTTTCTTTACAAAGTATATATATATTCCTCTTGGCGGCAGCCGCAGGGGGGATGGGCGGATGTATCTGAATTTTCTCATTGTTTTTTTCTTAAGCGGTCTCTGGCATGGAGCCGGTTTTCATTTCATTGTCTGGGGGATGCTTCATGGTGTGCTGTATGTGGTCACGAGGTTCTGGCAGAAGCATATGCAGAGTAAAAATGACATACATGTCATTGATGGCGGATATGGCGGGGGCGGTGTGACCCAGAAAGATATGGGTGAGAAGAGGCGGCCGCTTGGGAGGAAGCACAAAATCATGACACTGTTGTCACAAACGCTGCTGTTCCTCTACGTCAGCATAGCCTGGGTGTATTTCCGGGCAGAAAATATCGCGCAGGCAAATCAATTGCTGTTGACAGCCTGCAGGGGAAAACTGCAAAAGTTGTCCTTCGATTTGGCGGAGTGCTTCCGGCTGGATGAATTTTGGTATGTGATCAAGGTGCTGCATTTGGATAATCAGCCCTGGAGCCGCTATGTTCTGATGTTTGTGATTTTGGCGGCAGGTCTTTATCTCGCCATGGCGGGCCGGAATGCGGTGCAGCGGACGGCGCGGTTAAAATACAGTCCGATGTCGTCGGCGGTGTTTGCGGTACTTATGATCTGGTGTGTGCTCAGCTTTTCGGGGGTAAGTACCTTTTTATATTTTAATTTTTGATTTTTACTTAAAAATGACAAATATGTCATGTAGAATTTGAATGAGAGAAGCAAAAAGATGATATGGCAGCAGGAAAGGGAGAGGAATACGCGATGGGTAATTGCAGAAGATGGATTTTGTCTACGGGATTCGTAAGCTTGGCAGGGCTTCTTCTGGCGGCGGCGCTGGTGGTCTGGATTGATCCTTTTTTCCAGTATCATGCGCCGCTTAAAAAATTTCCCTATCTGGTGGACAACCAGCTTACTCAGAATCCTGGTATGGCGAAGCATCTGGACTATGACAGTGTGGTTCTCGGTTCTTCCATGACGGTGAATTTTAATACGAACTGGTTTGGTGAGCTGATGGATCTGCGTACAGTCAAGCTCAATTACAGCGGTGCTTACCCGAAGGACCAGGCAAATATCATGGATATTATTTTCGAAAGCGGCCATGAAGTGAAGTCGGTTTTTCTTGGTGTCGACGTGATGACCTACACCGGAGGCGTGAATGAGACGAAGTATCCCATCCCGGAATACCTTTACGATGATAATTATCTAAATGATGTGCAGTATCTTTTGAATAAAGATGTGCTGTTGAATTATGTGCTTCGTCCGCTTGCCGACCCCGACAAGACGGATCTGGCGACGGTCTATCAGAGCTGGTGGACAGACGAGTATTATAATATCCAATGGGTGATGCACAATTATTCGCCTCCTGAGCCGTCAGCGCAGGAGGAGTCTGCAGACGCCTATATTGAGAGTACGGACAAAAATCTGCGGGCGAATCTATGTCCGTATATTGAACAAAATCCGGACACGACGTTTTATATTTTTTTCCCGCCCTACAGTATTCTCTACTGGAATGATGTGCTTGTAGAGAATCACTTGGAGGCCACGATTGCAGAGTACCGTCATATTGTGAAGACGCTGCTTGCTTACGACAATGTGCGGGTGTTCTACTTTCCGGATTTGGAGAATATTGTGACGGATTTGAATAACTATGCGGACTATACTCATTATCACAGGGATATCAACCGCTATATGACCGAGTGCTTTGCGGATGGGAACTGTGAAGTGGTAAATATGGAGGAGATGGATCAGGCGCTGGAAAAGACGAGAGATATGATAGAAAGGTTTGATTTTGAGACATTGTTTTCCAAGGAATACTAAAAAATCGAGCGCCTGAGCGCTCGATTACTTAGCGGAAAGTTCCGGGAAGAGGCAGTCTGCAAATCTCTGAGCCAGAAGTTCCCTTCCCGCATCGTTAAAGTGGATGTAATCCGTCATGTATTCGAGATAATTATCTTCGTTGACGGAGCCGTAAAAATTATCGATGAAGGATACGCCCACATCCATGGTGGCATCCAGTTCCTTCTGCAGATAGTGGCTTAAGGTGCCGTGGCCTAAATTTGCCCTGTCACCATTCTGGAAGTTGCCATTTTCATCGATGCTGTGGCAGAAGGTGTGGGACATCACAACGATGCGGATATGGGGGTAAGCTTCCTGGATCGCCCGCACGCCGGAACGCAGTGCACCTGTGTACGTGACCTCATCGTAGGGGGCGTTGGGATCGTCGCAGGGGCGTTTGTTGATATAGTCGCTGCCGTCATACATGATACAAATCATATCCACGGTGTTCATATCGAGTTCGGAAAGCATTTGTGTGGTTTTTGCAAAGTTTTCGTCATAGCTGTAAGTGGCAGCTGTCTTCATCAAGTCGAAATCCCCGCTGGCAAGGCTTTTTGCCACGTAGGAGAAGGAGAAAGCATCCAGAATGTAGCCATCGTTGTAGTAGGAAAACTGTGTGGCCATGGTGGTCCCTGTGAAGGAGCCGTTGTATACCGTGGCGCCGGTTTTTCGTGCGATCTGTTCCGCAAGGCCGTTTTCACCCCGCTCGAGGGAGAAGGGGTCGTCGCCAAGACAAAGGATGGTGGTTATGCCGTCATCTGCAAAGCCCTCCCGCTTATCCGGGGAGAGGGGAATTAGATTGTCCATAACCTCTATATCGAAGTCTGTAGTCTGGTAGTTCGGGTCGTAATCGGAGGGAGTCCCCTTATTCCATCGATAAAGACGGTAGGCGGAGAAACCGATAACCAGCACAATGGCGGCCAGTAGGATGATATGGATGTTTATAGGAACCCCTTTTGTATTTTTTTTCTGCTTTTCTTCCATAGAGTGTGATTCCTGCCCTTTCTTGAAATTCTTGCTGCAGTGTTTTGGTTTCATCCCTGCACTGTAGATATTTTAATTCATTCTACTATGATTTTATCCAAAAATCTACAGAAAAAAGAGTGCCGGCCGGAATTTGTAAATTTCCGATCAACACTCCCTTCCTGTCATTCGCATTACACGAGTGATACGGCGCCTGCCAATGGAGTTCCCTCTGGTGTGACATAAGTGCGGATCACAGGCGGCGCTATCTGCAGTTGCAGCTCTTTGTACCATTTGCTGTACTTGTACATACGGTATGTAGTACTCAGCCGTTTAAGCTGCTCGTCATCGGCACAGCAGGTGTTAAAGGATACCCTCTGCGTCTCGTCCATGGAAACATAGTCCAGATAGCTAATTTTCAGCTCCGTGATCATTCCCTGACATTTAGGACAGAACTGCTTATGCCCGTTCAGCATATGAACCCGCTGGCAACGCTTACAGTAGTGCATGTACATCATGAAAAATTCCCCTTTTCCCATAAAGCTCTGTAAGTTGTTTGCTTGTTACTCTTATATTGTGTCAGCTGCGATAGTTAAAGTCAAGCGTATACAGAAGGAAAATTCCTGTAAAATATCGCGTAATTACCGCGCATCGATCGCGCAAATGCCGAAAATATCACATTTTCTGCTAATTTACATAACATAGGAATATTTTGATGGACATAAAACTCTTGAAGACGAGTTGGTTTTGTGATATGATATCAAAGAATTTTTTGAAGCGAGGTTTACATAAAGATTGAGATTTACTGCGCAGCAGACAGACACATGATTGGGATGGGAGCATTTATGCAAAATAGAAAAAACAAGAAACGAAATACTGGAAACTACCGCAGGCCGGTTCGGTTTGAGGAGCTTTTGGATGATGAACGTTTTGACGACGAAGATTATGACACTGTGACCGAGGATACTCTGGAATTCTTAAGTCTGGATGATGACATGATCGAATCTTATCAGAGGACTCATTCCTCTAAAGGCAGAAAATATTCTTCCGCCGCGAAATTTCGACACTCCCGGTACGACGATGACGATGATGAGGATTATGAGTCCGAGGACTATGATGACGATGATGAGGATTATGAGTCCGAGGACTATGAGGACGATGAAGATTACGAGTCCGGGGACTATGAGGATGATGAGGATTATGAGTCCGGGGACTATGAGGATGATGAGGATTACGAGTCCGAGGACTATGAGGATGATGAGGATTACGAGCCCAAGGACTATGAGGATGATGAGGATTACGAGTCCGGGGACTATGACGACGATGAGGAAGACTACGACGGGGACTATGATTATGATGACGACGATGGTATCGCGGCCCGCCTGATGTATTTTATTGGAGAAATGAGCGGCCTGGATGTGGCGGTGGCGCTTCTGGGTATTCTGGTTCTTGCGGGTGCTATTGTTACAGGAGCTATTTATGCCCGTGCAAAGTCTATGGAGAAACAGGTGGCGGCTTTTGCTGCTGTGGGCGAGGAGATAGAAGGCATTGCCGTGATAGGGGAGAGCGGTTTCTTAGCAGCGGCGGAGTCTGCGAGGCTTGGCAGTATGATTGATGTGGAGGAAGAAAATCCTGATGAGGAAGAGCCGGAGGAGACGGAGCAGAAGGATGAGAAGGGAGAGGTGGAGGTACAACTTCATTTGACCTCTATCCTTTCTGATATGAAGATAAAATTTGTAAATAAAGGGACAGGGAAGCTGATCGGCGGCGTGCCCTTTGAGGTGGAAATTGCCGGGCCCAAAAGCCAGAACTTGAAAGACGACGACAAGGACGGCGTGATTTATCAGACGGGAATAGCAGCTGGAACTTATGACGTGAAGATACTGCCTCTTTCTGGGGATGCTGCTGAAAAATATAAGCTTCCCTCGAAAAGCAGCAGTGTCAAGGTGACGGATAAGATCGCTTACCAGAAGGTAGATGTGGCTGATGAGGTGAAGACCGAGGCGGAGATCAATGTGGCCAAGGAGGAGGCGCCCCAGCAGAATACGGTGGTGGAATCTGCTTTGCAGGATACTGTGGAGTGGGTGGAGTCCACAAAGACCCCGATAGGGGAAGAGACAGCAGACTATGAGAAGGTGCCTTCTGACAAAATCGTGGATCCTTGGAAGACCAGCAGTGCTTTCCGAAAGATGGTGGAGGACGGGGGAAACGATCCCTATGAGAATGTGAAGGTTTCAATGAACAAGGACAGCCTGTCCCTGGATAAAGGAGGAAGTGATTCCCTGAAAGTGTCTGTCAGCAATGATGTGGATTACTCGGTGGAGTGGAGCGTTGCCGATTCTTCTATTGCCACGGTGGACGGCGGTAAGGTTACGGCGGTTGCCCCGGGCAGTACCACGGTCACGGCGCGGGTGATGGTAGGCAGCATGATTCAGGAATTTAACTGTTCTGTAGTGGTCAAGGGTACTGACGATCAGGGTTCAGGAGATAATAAGGATCAAGAGGGCGGCGATAAAGATCAAAACAACGATAAAGACAAGGAGCCGGTCAAAGATAAAGATAAGGACGAAAATAAAGACAAGGATAAAGATAAAGAAGAGACTGTCTATAAGAAGATAGTAATAAGCGGCAAGAATGAGGTGGCAGTTGGAAAGAAAATAACGCTGGCCGCGAAGACAGATCCGGAGGGCGGCAAGGTCACCTGGAGCAGCGACGACGAGAAGACTGCCAAGGTGGACGAGAAGGGGGAAGTGACAGGGATCGCTGAGGGCGAAGTGAAGATCCGTGCGCTCTGCAATAATCCGGAGGGAAAAGAGGATATCAAGGAGTCTGTCAAGATTAAGGTGGTGAAGGAATCTGTCTCTGCGGAGGAGATTGTTTATAAAAAAATATCCATAAGCGGCAAGGACAAAGTTGCGGTGGGAGAAAAAGTGACATTTACTGCAAAGACAGACCCGGAGGGCGGTAAGGTTACCTGGAGCAGCGACGATGAGAAGATCGCCAAGGTGAATGAAAAAGGAGAAGTGACAGGTATTACTGAGGGCGAAGTGAAGATACACGCGCTCATGAAAAATCCGGAAGGGAAGGAGGATGTCAGGGAGTCTGTTAAGATCAAGGTGGTGAAAGAAACGATATCTGTGGATGAGACCACGAAACTGAAGGATAAAGACGGCAATCAGCTTTATTATAAAAATTCTGAAGGAGAATATAAGGAAGCCACCTACAAGGATTATAAGGAGCGGGATACCTTTTATAAAAAAATCAAGACATCTTCTGCGTATAAATACACGGGCTGGCAGACCATCGACGGCCATCTTTATTATTATGATAAAGATGGAAACTATGTAACGGGAGATCAGGTCATCCAGGGTGCACGGTATAGTTTCGGCAGCGACGGAAAACTGGCCAAGAGTTCTGGCACTATGGGGATTGATGTTTCGAAACACAATGGTAATATTGACTGGAATGCAGTGAAAAATTCCGGCGTTTCTTATGTGATTATCCGATGTGGGTACCGCGGTTATACGACGGGTGTGCTGGTGGAGGATCCGAAGTTCAGGAGCAATATCAAGGGTGCGAAAGCGGCGGGCCTCAAGGTGGGCGCATATTTCTACAGTCAGGCTGTCAATGAAGTGGAAGCTGTTGAGGAGGCTTCTATGGCTATTGATTTGGTGAAGGGCTACGGCCTCAATTATCCGCTCTTTTTAGATGTAGAGGCCAGCGGCGGCAGAGCTGACAGTATTGGCCGTGACACTAGAACTGCGGTCTGCAGGACCTTCTGTCAGACTGTACAGAATTCCGGTATTTCGGCGGGTATCTATGCAAATAAAACCTGGTTTACGGAGAAGATCAACACGGCAAGTCTCACAAATTATAAGCTGTGGCTTGCGCAGTATGCAAGCGCGCCGACTTACACGGCAACCCGCTATGATCTGTGGCAGTATTCTTCCAAGGGCCGGGTCAGCGGGATCAGCACCAATGTGGATATGAATATAAGTTATGTAGCCTATTAAGGTGGTACTTGCAATTTAAAACCACATCGTAGATAATAGTGTGAGAAGAACTTTTGCTTTGGAATGGAGGAAATGATGAAAACGTATTTGGTTACTGGAGGCGCCGGGTTTATCGGCTCAAATTATATTCTATATATGTTTAAGAAGTATGGGGATGGGATTCGTATCATCAATGTGGATGCACTGACTTACGCGGGTAATCCCGAGAATCTCAGAGAGGTGGAAAAACAGGAAAACTATACCTTTGTAAAGGCTGACATCTGCGATAAAGCGGCGATCGAAAAGATTTTTGCGGAGAATGAGATCGACAGAGTTGTCCATTTTGCGGCGGAGAGCCATGTGGACAGAAGCATCAAAAATCCTGAGGTATTTGTGCAGACCAACGTGTACGGCACAGCGGTGATGCTCAACTGTGCGAAGGCTGCCTGGGAGCTTCCTGACGGCAGTTTCAAGGAGGGCAAGCGTTTCCTTCACGTGTCCACGGATGAAGTGTATGGCTCGTTGGAGGAGGACGGCGGATACTTTTATGAGACCACGCCCTATGCACCGCACAGCCCTTATTCTGCCAGCAAGGCCGGATCGGACATGCTGGTGAAAGCTTATATGGACACATACCACTTCCCGGCTAACATTACCAACTGTTCAAACAACTATGGGCCTTTTCAGTTTCCGGAGAAGCTGATTCCTCTGATTATCAATAACGCTTTGCAGGGCAAGAAGCTTCCTGTCTATGGCGACGGGAAAAACGTGCGTGACTGGCTCTATGTGGAGGATCACGCCAAAGCCATCGACATGGTACAGGAGAAGGGCAGACTGTTTGAGACTTACAATGTGGGTGGCCACAATGAAAAGCAGAATATTGAGATTGTGAAGATTATCATAGAGACGCTTAGGGAGATGCTTCCGGAGACAGACCCAAGGAGGGCGCATGTGACGGAAGAGCTGATCACCTATGTGGAGGACCGCAAGGGTCATGACAGACGTTATGCTATCGCTCCTGACAAAATCCGCGAGGAGATCGGCTGGGAACCTGAGACTATGTTTAAGGATGGGATCCGCCGTACGATTGAGTGGTATTTTGCCAATGAAGAGTGGATGAAGCACGTGACAAGCGGCGATTATCAGAAGTACTATGAGGAGATGTATACGGTATGAAGGGAATCATTCTTGCGGGCGGCTCAGGGACCCGGCTGTATCCGCTGACAAAAGCAGTTTCAAAACAGATTATGCCTGTTTATGATAAGCCGATGATTTATTATCCGCTTTCTACACTGATGCTTTCAGGAATCCGGGAAATTCTGATTATTTCGACACCGCGGGACCTTCCCGTCTTTCAGGAACTTTTGGGTACAGGAGAGCAGCTGGGGCTTCGGATGGAATATGCGGTGCAGGAACACCCCAGAGGACTTGCGGATGCGTTTATTATCGGTGCGGATTTTATTGGGACAGACAGTGTGGCTCTGGTTTTGGGTGATAATATTTTCTATGGGCAGAGTTTTTCCAAAGTGCTCAGAGAAGTGGCGGCCAGAGAGAGCGGCGCGACCATTTTCGGCTACTATGTGAGGGATCCCAGAGAGTATGGCGTGGTGGAGTTTGACGAAAACGGCATGGCGCTCTCCATCGAGGAGAAACCGGAACATCCAAAGAGCAACTATGCAGTACCGGGACTGTATTTTTATGACAATGATGTGGTGGAGATTGCAGCGCATGTGAAACCCTCAGCGAGAGGCGAGATCGAGATTACGAGTATCAACAACGAATATCTGCGCAGGGGGACACTCCGTGTGGAGACACTGGGACGGGGCTTTGCCTGGCTGGATACAGGAAGTCATGATTCGCTCTTAGATGCGGCGGATTTTGTGGCGGCGTTCCAGAAGAGACAAGGACTTTATATCTCCTGTATTGAGGAGATTGCATATAAGAGAGGATTTATCACAAAAGAGCAGCTGCTTGAGCTGGCAAAGCCGCTTATGAAGACTGCTTACGGACAATATATGGTAGAGGTCGCAAATGGACTCTAAGCGGATGAGACGGGCGATGGCCTGCATGATCGTCGTATTTCTGACGGTGTTTGCGGTGATCGCCATCGTGAATTTGGACACGGTGAAGCAAAAACTCGGACTTACTGAGGAAGCGCCAGTGCAGGAGAACGAACCAGAGCAGGAAGAGCAAAAGACGAAAGAGGGGCAGATTGGAAATAATCTGTCTGCCTTTTTGGGGGATGAGACATTTTTTGATCCGGAGGTCAAATTTAAGAGTATTGAATCCTATTCTGGGAGGAATGTCTCCCTGATGATGAGCTCTGTAGCAAGAGATCTGCGCATTATGGTGGTGGACAGTGTAGGACGGCTTGTGACGGGGGCGGACTTCACGGTGACGATCCAGGATGTGGGTGAGTACACAGATAACGACAAGGACGGTGTTATTTATGTGGATGGTCTGCGCTCCGGTGAGTATAGTGTATTTCTCAATGAAAAAGATGGATTTCGTGTGCCAAATACCATCACAACGATACAGGTGCGGCAGGATATAGAATACCGTGTGATTGATAATATTGAGTATTTGATGCTGACTGAGGATGATATTGACCCGGCGAAGGAGGATAGGGCGGTAAATGGCGCTGAGGAAGCTGCAGATGGTACGGAGAATATGGAGCTTAAGTTTGACAACGGAAGTGCAAAGCTGGGAATTGACGTTTCCAAGTGGAATCAGGAGATCGACTGGGGAGCTGTGAAGGAGGCTGGCATTGAGTTTGCCATTATTCGCTGTGGCTATCGCGGCGCATCCACGGGGGCGCTGGTGATAGATCCAAGGTACAGAGAGAACATAGAGGGAGCCATCGAGGCGGGGATTCCTGTGGGCGTCTACTTTTTTACGCAGGCCTTAGATGAAGTGGAGGCCGTGGAGGAGGCTTCCATGGTGATCCGGCTGATTGAGGAGTATGATGTAGATTATCCCGTGTTTTTGGACAGCGAGAGCGCTGGGGGCAGAGGCCGTGCCGACGGACTTTCAAAGGATGAGCGCACATTGGCGCACAGAGCTTTTTTGCAGACCATAGAGGCGGCTGGTTACGAGACAGGCGTTTACGCTTCCAAGAACTGGCTCAACAATGAAATAGATATGACAAGGCTGTCAAATCATAGAGTCTGGCTCGCAGAGTACGCACAAGCGCCCACTTACGATGAGTATTATCATATGTGGCAGTATACTTCCAAGGGAACAGTGGACGGTATATCCACCAATGTGGATTTGAATCTCTGCTATATGAATATTGATACCTCAATCAATCACGCAAAGGACGCGGCAGGCTATTCAGGTGTGGTGAACGGAGATACAGGCAATGTACCGCGTGCGGGGATAAGCTCTGAAGACACTGAGCCATAGGATGCGATGCCGGGAATTCTAAACTTTCGCACAGGAGAATGCCCCAAATAGGCATTTTTCGATGAGAAGAACAGCAAGATATAGGGAAAGGGATAAGACATGGGAAAGATAACGGTGGAGACTTGTGAGATCGAGGGACTGAAAGTGATTACTCCGGCAGTGTTTGGAGACAATAGAGGGTATTTCATGGAGACTTACCATTATGAGGCGTACAAGGAGGCGGGGATTGACCAGGTTTTTGTCCAGGACAACCAATCAGCGTCCACAAAGGGTGTGCTCCGTGGACTGCATTTTCAGATTAATTTTCCGCAGGACAAGCTGGTGAGGGTCATCGCGGGCGAGGTGTTTGATGTGGCGGTAGATTTGCGGCCAAACTCAGAAACCTATGGCAGATGGCACGGTGTGATTCTCTCCGCGGAGAATAAGAAGCAGTTTTTTATTCCGAAGAATTTTGCTCACGGGTTTCTGGTGTTATCGGATTACGCGGAGTTTGCTTACAAATGTACAGATTTTTATCATCCCAATGATGAGGGCGGTATTCTTTACAGCGATCCTGAGATTGGAGTGGATTGGCCAATCCCGGAAGGAATGGAGCTTGTGATGTCTGAGAAGGATAAAAAATGGGAGGGACTTTCCGCATTTACAAGGAGGTACCGCTGATGGCGGTCAAGAAAAGAAGTCTTCCCAAGTCCGCAGCGATAGCGATATTCTGGGGGCTTGGATTGCTGTTGGCTTTTGCTTTGATTTCCCATCACAATCCCTTGGCAGATCAGGTGACAGAACGGATGAAGAAGGTGAGCGGCTGTGTGTTGATCACCTTCACCTGTACCATATTTACGATATATTATGACAGGATTGTGACCATTCCGGTGGAACTTTTCCAGAGCAGGATGCTTATCTGGAAGCTTGCCAAGAACGACTTTAAGAAGCGCTATGCGGGCTCTTATCTGGGAATCATATGGGCGCTTGCCCAGCCTGTTGTAACGGTGCTTATGTACTGGATTGTGTTTGATAAAGTATTTCAGGCGAGGGTGCAGTTTGTGGCGGCAGACGGCGAGGCGCCGCCTTACGTACTCTATTTGATGGCGGGCCTGGTTCCCTGGTTTTACTTTTCGGAGGCTATCTCCCAGGGAACGATGGCGCTTGTGGAGTATACGTATCTTGTCAAGAAAGTGGTCTTTAATATAAGTATTCTGCCTATTATTAAAGTGATTGGGGCGACCTTCATCCACATTTTTTTTGTAGGTATTTTGCTGGTGGTCGCTGTGGGTTATGGCTATATGCCAACGATTTACACAGTGCAGCTTCTTTATTACAGCTTTTGCCTGTTTCTGTTCGTGCTGGCTCTAAGCTACCTTACAAGTGCGCTGGTCGTCTTTATCAGGGATTTGCAGCAGGTGATCAGTATTGCGCTTCAGATCGGCATGTGGGCAACTCCCATCATGTGGAATATCAAAATGCTGCCCACTGATAATATGAAGACTCTTTTTAAGCTGAATCCGCTTGTCTATATCGTCAATGGATTTCGAAGTGCGATTTTCGAGGAGGAGTGGTTTTGGGAACATTTCTACTCGTCAACCTATTTCTGGATATTTACGATCAGTATGTTTTGTATCGGAACGCTAGTCTTCCGCAGACTACGTGGACATTTTGCGGATGTGCTATGAGCCGATCGAGCAAGCTCGATCACGAGGACTGCTGCGCAGCCTCGGCGTGACTGCGGAATGAAACAGGGCGGTCAGCCTGCGAGCGAGATGAAGCGAAGCGGAATCGAGCTGCGGCAATACGAATATAAAAATTGCGGGAATATGAGAGGATATACGCGCCGTGAAAGGTGTAAAAATATGATAGGGAATAACCATGGATAATATTGCGATCGAGGTCACCAACCTGGAAAAAGTATATAAGCTCTATGACAAGCCTTCGGACCGGTTGAGGGAGGCACTGCATATTGGCAGGGGAAAGCATCACACCGAGCACCGCGCCTTAAAGGGAGTCAATATGACCATAAGGCAGGGGGAATGCGTGGGTATCATCGGCACAAATGGTTCCGGAAAATCTACCATTCTTAAAATAATAACAGGCGTTCTGTCTCCGACGGCGGGACAGGTTACAGTCAACGGGCGCATCTCGGCGCTGTTGGAGCTGGGTGCAGGTTTCAATATGGAGTACAACGGCATTGAAAATATTTATCTGAACGGCACCATGATTGGTTTTTCCCAAAAGGAAATTGACCAGAAACTTGACGAGATTCTGGCGTTTGCGGATATTGGAGATTATGTGTATCAGCCCGCGAAAACTTATTCCAGCGGCATGTTTGTGCGGCTGGCTTTTGCGGTGGCGATCAACATTGACCCGGAGATTCTCATTGTGGATGAGGCACTCTCCGTGGGAGATGTTTTTTTTCAGGCGAAGTGCTATCATAAGTTTGAGGAATTTAAGGAGATGGGAAAGACAATCGTCTTTGTCAGCCACGACCTGAGCAGTATCAGTAAGTACTGCGATCGGGTAGTGCTTTTAAATCAGGGCGTCAAGTTGGGCGAAGGCACTCCCAAGCAGATGATAGATACTTATAAGCAGGTGCTTGTCGGTCAATATACGGCGCCTGAGGCGGAGAATGAGAATCTTTTGGAGGATGAACAGCTGCGTGCGATGGCGGCCAAGGGCGTAGATGGCAGTAAACTAGATCGTAAGACGGGGGAGAAGGCCGAGGAGCGCATAAGCGGCAGCAATGAAAACCGGATTGTCGGCATAGCCGAAAATCGGATTGTCGGCATAGCCGAAAATCCTGAGCTTTTGGAATACGGTTCTAAAAAGGCAAAGATTACGGAATACTATATTACGGACGAAAAGGGGACGACGACCTCCACCATCATCAAGGGAACCACATTCACCATCCATATGCGTGTGGAGATGGCGGAGGATATCAGCGCTCCCATTTTTGCCTTTACTATCAAAAATGTGCGTGGAACGGAGATCACAGGGACCAATACCATGTTTGAGAAAGCGTTTTTGGAGGCTGTGAAGGCCGGGGATGTGAAGGAAATCACCTTTACTCAGGAGATGAATCTGCAGGGAGGCGATTACCTGTTGTCTCTGGGTGTAACCGGATATGAGGAGGATAATTTTACCGTCTATCACAGGCTGTATGATGTGCTGAATATGACGGTGATATCGGATAAGAACACGGTAGGGTTTTATGACATGAACTCGAGGGTTACGGTAAAATGATTGAAAAAATTGGAAAGATAAAACTGGATTTAACCCATTATCCGGGCGAGGACCTGTACTGTGATGGGGATGTGGAGGACGAGCTTTTAGAGATTGCGAGAAATTATTCTGAAGTAGAATTTTCCCGCATAATAGAAGAGAGAAAACGCTGGGAGATTCTTTATCATCTTTCTCCGCTTAGAGAGAACATTGTGGAGTGGCTGCCTATCAACCGTGCCATGAAAGTTTTGGAGGTTGGATCAGGCTGCGGTGCGATCACAGGTGCGTTCTCGAAGAAAGCCGGGGAAGTGACTTGTGTGGAGCTGTCCAAAAAGCGCAGCATGATCAATGCCTACCGCCATATGGAGGCGGACAATGTGACCATCCATGTAGGAAACTTTCAGGATGTGGAGCCGGATTTGTCAAAGGATTATGATTACATCTGTCTGATCGGTGTTTTCGAGTATGCGCAAGCTTACATCGGTTCGGAGACACCATATGAAGATTTTTTGCGCATCATCAAAAAGCATTTGAAACCGGGCGGCCATATCGCTATTGCCATAGAAAATAAATTTGGATTAAAGTATTGGGCCGGCTGCCGGGAGGATCATCTGGGAGAATACTTTTGCGGGATTGAAGATTACCCGGAGGGCGGCGTGGTCAGAACTTTTACAAAGAACGGCCTTCTTAGCATCGCAAAGAACTGCGGTTTTTCGGAGACGCAGATGTATTACCCCTATCCCGATTACAAATTTATGACAGCTCTCTATTCCGACAGGAGGCTTCCGCAGCGAGGCGAACTGTCAAATAACAACCGTAATTTTGATAGGGACAGAATACAGCTCTTTGATGAGAAACGAGTTTTTGATACGATTTTGAAGGAGGGGCAGTTTCCTCTCTTTTCTAATTCTTATCTGTTGTTACTGGGGCCTGCGCTGTCTGAGGAATATGTGAAATACTCTAATGACAGAAAGGAGGATTTTCGAATCAAAACGCTGCAGAGGGCCGCCGGATTTGGCAGGAAAATAGAAAAACATCCGTTATCAAAAGCGGCCGAATCGCACATAGAAGCCACTGCCTTGGCATGTGAAAAACTGGCGCAGCGGTATCGGGGAAGTCTCCTGGCGGTCAATGAATGCAAGCTGGAACGGACAGCGGATGGGGCACCTTATATCACGATTAAATTTTTAGAAGGGAAAACACTGGAGGAAATTCTGGATGAGAGGCTTTATAAGAATGATTTGGAAGGCTTCCATAATCTCTTTGATGAGTACTTAAAAAGGATCTCCTATGGGGTGGAGAAAGAGATCGCGGATTACGACTTAATCTTCGAAAATATCATAATTGGGCAGGATAGTAACGGATGTTATAAAATAGATAGCACATGGAATGTAATTGATTGTGAGTGGACCTTTGAGAGGGTTATTGACACAAAGGAAATTGCATTCCGAGCAATTTACTGTTATCTGCTTGAGGATGAGAAAAGAAATGGATTAAATCCGGATTTAATATTTAGCAAGCTAGAAATCGGTCCTGCAGAGGCAGAGCAGTATCGCAGACAGGAGATGAAGTTTCAGAAATATGTGACGGGAAAGAGGCTCTCTATGGCAGAGATCCGGGAGGCCATCGGCCAGCCGGTCTATACCCTGGCAGATTTCTGCGATGGGCTTGGCAGAAAAGTTTCCGATGACCGCGTACAGATTTATGAGGATACAGGAAATGGCTTTCAGGAGGAGCAGTCCTTTTTTCCCGAGGAGGATGGAGAGCAGCTGGTGCGTACAGATGAAAATACGGTGGAGCTTTCTGTGAAAATCCCCCGGGGGAGAAGCGCGGTGCGGATCGATCCCGGCAGCCATAGCTGTGTGATTTATATTCGGAGAATCAGCTGGAATGGAGAAGAAATTTCCCTGAAGGGAAAACAGATACAGATGAACGGTTTTCGGATTGGGGAAGAAGTGTATGCTTTTCCCACGAACGATCCGAACATCACCCTGTCTCTCTGGGGATTGTCCTCCGGGGAAGAAAATCGTCTGGAGGCGGTCATGGAAGTGACGAGGATGCCGGAGGAGACTGTCAGACATTTGCAGAAAAGGGGATTGTTTAGTTGATGAACACACAGAGGAATCGTTTCGATTGGGCGGCTTACTACATGGCCGCCTACAAAGAAGAGCGAATAAAAAATACCCAGATGGCAGGGCATATTGGTGATGTGGAGAGGATGCAGGCAGACCTGCAGGATAATTTACAAAGGATCTGCACCAATCCTCTCTATAGGATGGCATCCAGAATAACGGCTCCCGTGAGCAGAGTGGTGTGCCGAATGAAGGGAACAGCCATGCCTGATGAGAGGCTGCTGTGGGCGGAGGCATCCGAGGAGCAGCGCCTTTCTTACGAGGAGGAGCTCTGGCGGCAGTTAAACCCATATCTGCAATGGATTGATACCTGTGAGGATAAAAATACAGATGTTACTGAACTCGAACCGATTTCTGTGAGAGGATTTCGGGAGATTGAGGTGCCAGGGACAGATGTCTGCATTTTGACTTGTGGGGAGGGGCTGTTGGCCCCCGGTGTATTTTCGGAGGTGAAAGCCTACTTTACAGCAAACAAAAATTGTCTTTTGGCTTATGCGGATGAGGATTTCTACTGGGAAGATCTGACAAAGCGGATGGAACCATGGTTTAAGCCGGTATATTCTCCAGATACGCTTCTTGCATTCCAGTACTGGGGACATTTTCTTGCGGTGAGGATAAGTGTGCTGGAAGAGACAAGTTTTCATATGGTGAGTATGAGGAACTTAGACCTGGGATTTTATGAAATAGTCTTACGTCTGGAGGAGCAGATCATGGAGCTCACCGGGGGAGATTTTTGGAAGATGCAGGACGCTGTCGGGAATCTTGAGAAGGTGCTTTTTCATAGAAAGTATCAGCCGCCAAGGGGATCGGTTACGGACCAGACGTCTTCAGAGAGGGAACGTTTTGCCATAGTGCAGGCCAGCCTGAGACGGGATCTTGCCAGAGGGCGTCTTTTGACAGGGGTATCTTCGGAGTATGTGACGCTCAAAGAAGACACGCTTCTTAGGCGTGGGCTTCGGGGGACACTCGCACAGGGAGCCGACCCGGATATCTATCATCTGCTTTATGACACTTCCGTTTCTGGAAGTGAGCGGTGTACTCGGTCAGGCAGTGAAAACACAGCCGTCGCGCCGCATCGTGTGGTGTCCGTAATTATTCCTTCCAAAGACCATCCAGAAGTGCTTGAGAAATGTCTTCGCTCTTTTAAAGAAAAAACCCAATATCGGTTTTATGAGTGGATTGTGGTAGACAATGGAAGCAGTGAGGAAAACCGGAAAAAAATGGAAGCACTGCAAAGGACATACGGCTTCCTTTATCTATATGAACCAATGCCTTTCCATTTTTCCAAAATGTGCAATTTGGGAGAAAAGAAAGCCAGGGGGGATTTGATCCTTCTGATGAATGACGACATGGAGATTATAGAGGGAAGCTGGCTGGGCCGTATGGCCGGCCAGGCTTTGCAGCCCCATGTGGGCGCTGTGGGGGCGAAGCTGTGGTATGCAGGTTCTGAGAGTATCCAGCATGCGGGCATCACAAATTTGAAGATTGGCCCTTCTCATAAGCTGATCACATTTTCCGATGATGAGGATTATTATTTTGGCAGAAACCGGGTCACTTACAATGTGACAGCTGTGACCGGGGCCTGTCTTATGGTGTCCAGGAAAAAATATGAGGAAGTGGGCGGCCTGGATGAAAATCTGCCAGTGGCTTACAATGACGTTGATTTCTGCTTTAAGCTTTTGGAGGCGGGCTATGTCAACGTGCAGCGAAACGATGCGATTCTTTATCACCATGAATCTCTGAGCCGGGGGCTGGACGAGCAGAACGAAGAAAAGTGGGAAAGACTGCTGGCTGAGAAGGAGCGTCTTTATGGGCGGCATCCGGTGTTTCGCGGGAGGGATCCTTTCTATCACAAAGATTTGATTGACAATGCCTCTCGTTATGCCTGCAACTATAAGTTCCCCTATGAGGAAGCGCTGGTAACCCAGGAGGCCGTTTCCCTGACGAAATCCAACCTGAAAAAGATAAGGAAGAAAGCTTTGCGGGGGATGCTGCAGCTGACAGTAGACAGGGCCGAGCTTCAGCATAAAATTCTGAAGGAAGATCCGGACATCCTTTGGATTATGGGATGGAGCTTCATTCCCGGGGCGGACAACGCAGCTTTTGAGCGAAAAATGGTTTTGCAGAGGAAGGATGGGGCTGGTTATTTGGCAGTTCCGGTGGATTGGCATCGGGAAGATGTGGAGAGTGTTCTTCCGGAAGAAAAAAATATTGGTCTGGCAGGTTTTGTGCTGCGTCTGCGGCGGGAGGAGATTTCAGCGGGAGAGTACCAGGTCGGCATGCTGGCCGTGCGCAAGGTTACAGGCGGAAAGGATTCCGAGATCACGCTGGCTGCCTGGTCTGATAAAATGGTGAAAGTATAGAGGGTGTAAAGAAAGGGATCCTATGGAACGAAAAGAAATGACGCAGGAGGAAGCGCTTCGTTATTATAAAGATGCTTATAGCAGAGAAAAAGAACGCAGGCGCGCTCTTTTGCAAAAACTGGCGAAGGCGGAAAAAAACAGGGCGCAGACACAGAAAAAGATTGACGAAATTAAGGAAAGTCTGTTATGGCGGTCCTCAAAGCCGCTGCGAGTGGTGTTTCATAGACTTGTAAGGATGAAAGAACGTCTGAGCCGTTACGGCAGTCTCAAAGGAATCGCCCGGAAACTGAACGCCAAGAAGATTGAAAAGAAGGCTGCAGCACAGCATGGTACTGCCAGTTTTCCAGTAATCGAGGAGGCAGCAAGGCAGCGTCTTTTTAAGTTTGACAAAGAGGTAAAGTTCAGTATTCTTATGCCGCTTTACAATACGCCGGAAAAGTTTTTGCGGCAGGCGATTGAGTCCGTCATGGACCAGACCTATGAGGGGTGGGAACTGTGTCTGGCAGACGGATCGGATGCGGAGCACGCTTATGTGGAGCAGATCTGCAGAGAGTACATGGCGAGGGATAAGCAGTATCTGCGTCCCAGCAGCAGTCTTTACTGCCGCATTTTATATAAAAAGCTTCCGAAAAATGAAGGGATATCCGGGAATACAAACGCCTGCCTGGCCATGTCCTCGGGGAATTATATCGCTCTTTTTGATCATGACGATGTGCTTCATCCCTGTGTTCTTTTTGAGTATATGAAGGTGATATGCGAGAAGGGGGCGGATTACATTTACTGCGATGAGGCTACCTTCAAGGGAAACAGCACCATAGATGATATGATTACCCTGCATTTCAAACCGGACTACGCGCCGGACAATCTGCGGGCAAACAATTATATCTGCCATTTCAGTGCATTTGCCAGAAGACTTTTGGACGGCACTTCACTGTTTCGCTCGGAGTTTGACGGCAGTCAGGACCACGATATGATTCTGCGTCTCACCTCCCGGGCAAAATGCGTGGTGCATGTGCCGAAGCTTCTCTATTACTGGAGGTCTCATGCGGGGAGCGTGGCCTCTGACATCAGTGCGAAGAGCTATGCCATCGAGGCAGCCAGAGGGGCGGTGGCAGCCCATCTGACATCTTGTGGCTTTAAGAATTTTGAGATTCTCTCAACCAAGGCTTTTGAGACAATATTTCAGATCAAGTATGAAATTCTGGGCAATCCCAAGGTGTCTATTGTGATTCCTAACAGGAATCACTTGGAGGACCTGACACGCTGCATTTCTTCCATCGTAGAGCGGAGCACATATGACAATTATGAGATCATCATAGTGGAAAATAACAGTACGGAGGAAGAGATTTTTGTCTATTACAGACAAATACAGGATAATCCTGCTATCAGAGTTTTCACTTACAAAGGGGAATTCAACTATTCCAGGATCAATAATCTGGGTGTTGCCCGTGCACTTGGCGAGTATGTGCTTCTCTTAAACAACGATACCCAGGTGATTACGCCGGATTGGATTGAGGAGCTTTTGATGTATGCACAGAGAAAGGATGTGGGTGCTGTCGGAGCGAAGCTGTACTATGAGGACAGGACCATACAGCATGCGGGCGTGGTGCTGGGACTCGGGGCACATCGGACAGCTGGACACAGCCATCACCGCGTGGATTACCGGAATCTGGGGTATATGGGAAGGCTCTGTTATGCCCAGAATGTGATGGCGGTGACGGGGGCATGCCTGATGATGAGAAAAGCGCTTTACACGGAGCTGGGAGGGCTGGATGAGAAGCTTGCCGTGGCCCTGAACGATGTGGATCTGTGTATCCGGGCATGGAAGACGGGACGAGTGAATGTGTTTACGCCATTTGCAGAGCTTTATCATTATGAGTCGGCGTCCCGGGGAACGGACCTAAGCGGAGAAAATGCAAAACGCTACGAGAAAGAGTGCGAACTGTTCAGGGAGCGGTGGAAGGAGCTTCTGGAGAAGGGGGATCCTTATTACAATCCCAATTTCTCGCTGGATCGAAGTGATTTTGCGCTGAAGCTGGAAAGTTAGCGGTTACTTTTTGCGGGTCAGGAATGCGCATTTACTGCGTATTCTGTGAGAACTTAATTCGGCTAGCGTGAGAAGAGCTTTGCAGGGAATAATTATATTTGCGGTGAGGCGTTCTATATGGTAGAATATAGGAAATTAAAGCGAGTAGGTAAAGACTGAAGAAAGCCGAAGGCAATGGTTTAATAACAGTAGTTACTATATAAAATAATAAGGAGGATTTCAGGATGGGTTACAAAGAGCAGTTTGATTTTTGGCTGGAAGATTCTTACTTTGACGAGGCGACAAAGCAGGAGCTTTTGGCGATCAGGAATGATGAGAAGGAGATTGAGGACCGTTTTTACAAGGAGCTCGCCTTCGGCACGGGCGGACTTCGCGGTGTGATCGGCGCCGGCACCAACCGCATGAATATCTACACTGTGCGTAAGGCTACTCAAGGGCTTGCCAATTACATAAAGAAGCAGGGCGGTGAGAAGAAAGGGGTAGCGATCGCTTACGATTCCAGAAGGATGTCCCCGGAGTTTGCGGACGAGGCGGCTCTGTGCCTGGCGGCCAATGGAATTAAGGCTTATGTATTTGATGCGCTTCGTCCTACACCGGAGCTGTCTTTCGCGCTGAGGCAGCTGGGCTGCATTTCAGGTATCGTGATCACGGCAAGCCACAATCCGCCGGAGTACAACGGCTACAAGTGCTACTGGGAGGATGGTGCGCAGGTGACTGCTCCCAAGGATAAGGAGATAATCACAGAGGTCAACAATGTGACCGATTATCATACTGTGAAGACCATGGACAAGGAGGAGGCGAAAAAGGCCGGCCTCTATGAAGTGATCGGTAAAGAAATCGACGATAAATACATGGTGGAATTGAAAAAGCAGATTATTCATCCTGAAGTGATTGAGGAGATGGCGGAGGACATGAAGATTGTATATTCTCCCTTCAATGGCACGGGCAATGTACCTGTGAGACGGATCCTCTCTGAATTGGGCTTTAAAAATGTGTACGTAGTGCCAGAGCAGGAGATGCCTGATCCCGACTTCACGACTTTGGATTACCCGAATCCGGAAGATCCCAAGGCATTTACTCTCGCCCTTAAGCTGGCGAAGGAGAAGAATGCGGATATTGTGCTTGCCACGGATCCTGACGCGGACAGACTCGGTATTTATGCGCTGGATACGAAGTCTGGCGAGTATGTGCCATTTACAGGCAATATGTCTGGTATGCTGATTGCAGAGTATATCTTGAGAGAGCGGACCGCCACAGGGAAGATGCCTGAGAATCCGGCCCTTGTTACCACGATTGTCACGACCAATATGGCGCGTGCGATCTCCGATGATTACAAGGTGAAATTTATCGAGGTTCTGACCGGCTTTAAGTTCATCGGCGAACAGATCAAACTCTTTGAGCAGACCGGTTGTAACAATTATGTGTTCGGCCTGGAGGAGAGCTACGGCTGTTTGGCTGGTACCCACGCGAGAGACAAGGACGCTGTGGTTGCGGTAATGTGTCTGTGTGAGATGGCTGCGTGGTGCAAGAAACAGGGTATCACTGTCTGGGATCAGATGATCAACCTCTACGAGAAATATGGATACTTCAAGGAGAGCCAGTATTCCATCACCATGAAGGGAATCGATGGCGCCAAAGAGATCGAGGAACTGATGGACAGACTGCGCAAGAACCCGCCTAAGAGCTTTGGTGAGCTCAAAGTGAAAGAGTTCAGGGATTATGACACCGGAAAGACTCTGAATCCGGAGACCGGCGCGGAAGGTGAGACGGGGCTGCCTAAGTCCAACGTTCTCTATTTTGATCTGACCAATGATTCCTGGTGCTGTGCAAGACCTTCCGGCACGGAACCGAAGATCAAGTTCTATATGGGTGTGAAGGGCACAAGCCTTGAGGATGCGCAGGAGAGGCTGGATCGGTTGACCGAGGAAGTAAAGAAAAATATTTAATCCAAATTTAATAAATAGAAAAACGGGCCGCCCGGATACGTGCCGGGCGGCCCTAATTACATACGTTATCCAATTGATTGATGGAGGGATCAAGGTGGCAAACCGGGTTCTGAGACTTGACAACGCGAGAAAAACGATAAATTATCTAAAAAAGAACGGACTGACTAACACAGTATACGCGGCGGCAGAGCGTGTGCAGGAGGAACGCACAGCCTGCAGTTACCACTATCATCCCCCGGATGAGAGTACGCTTGTTAGACAGCGGAGAGAATCGGAAGATTGGCCGTATCTGTTCAGCATAGTGACTCCGGCTTATGAGACGAGGGAGGAGCATCTGCGGGAGATGATTGCCTCCGTGCAGGCCCAGAGTTACGAAAGGTGGGAGCTTGTCATTGTGGATGCGGGAAAGACCAATACGGTGGAGCGCACGGTGCGGCAGATCATCCACGAGACAAATGATCTGCGGATTCGTTACAGCAGACTGCAGGAGAATCAGGGAATCGCAGAAAATACAAATGCCGGGATCGAACGGGCGAAGGGAGATTACATTGCGCTTCTGGATCACGACGATTTAATAACACCCGATGCGTTATACTGTATGGCGGCTATGGTGCGCCGCGGAGAACAGACGGGCTGTCCGAAAGCGCTTCTATATTCCGATGAGGACAAGTATGATGAAGGAACGAAAACCCTTGTAAATCCACACAAAAAGAAAAAATTCAATCTGGATTTAATATTGTCAAACAACTATATCTGTCACTTTTTGGCGGTAAAAGCAGAGCTGATGAAAGAGCTTAAATTGCGGGGAGACTATGACGGAGCACAGGATTATGATCTGGTGCTGCGGGCAGTGGATGCGCTTTGGCAGGATGGAACGAAAGCGTTTGCGGCAGAACAGATCTGCCATATTCCCCGGGTGCTCTATCACTGGCGGTCCCACAGAGACTCCACAGCTCTGAATACAGCAAGTAAAACGTATGCCTATGAGGCGGGCCGCCGTGCGCTTGCAGATTTCTGTGCGGGCAGAGGTTTCCAGGTACAGGTGGTGCACAGTCTTCACCTGGGCTTTTATCGTATTGTCTATGAGCCGGATTTTCTGTCTGTCAGGCGGGATGCAGGCGTGGTGGGAGGCCGTATTCTGGACCAGCGGGGGAGGATCTTTGCAGGAGCTTATGATGAGCGCGGCCGTTGTCTTTTTCAGGGGCTTCCTGAACATTTTACCGGGGGAAGTACACACAGGGCGGTTCTTGTACAGGACTGTGCGGCGGCAGACATCCGCTGCATGCAAGTGAGGGAGGAACTTCGGCCTCTCTTTAGCAGTATCACCGGACTATCTTATCGTGAGAGAGACCTTACAGTAAAAAGGGGCAGAGAAAAAACGGTGATTCATATTGCGGATGTGACAGGACTTACCTGCGATGAGGCGGGGTATCGGAAACTCAGCACAGCGTTCGGCGAGGAGGTACGCAAAGCGGGTTATTTGGTAGTGTGGGATCCGGCAGTCACTGTCAGACTGTGAAAAGGAGAGGAGGCAGCAGGCATGTTTCAGAAAAAAGAGGGGGAGGCGGAAGCGGTTCAGATCCGCTCCACAATTATTATTCCCAACTACAACGGGATACAGTATACGGAGGAGTGCCTGAAGTCTCTGGAGGGAGAGCCGGCGGAAATACTTGTGGTGGACAATGGTTCCACAGATGGCAGCAGAGAGCTTGTGCGGGAAAAATTTCCAGATGTCCGAGTGATTACGCTGGATAAAAACTATGGCTTTTGCAGCGCGGTAAACCAGGGAATAAAAGCAAGTAAAAGAACATATGTTATTTTACTAAATAATGATACAACGGTCGAGACGGGCTTTGTGCGTGCGCTGGAGGCGGCTTTGGACGGGGACAAACGCATCTTTTCCGGGGCAGCGCAGATGATAAATATGCAGCATCCGGAGCTGATTGACGACGCGGGAGACTATTACTGCGCACTTGGATGGGCTTTTGCGGCGGGAAAGGATAAACCTCGGGCAAGATATGAAAAATCGAGGGAAATTTTTTCCGCCTGCGGCGGCGCCTGCATATACCGCAGGGCGGTTCTGAAAAAGATCGGCATGCTGGATGAAAATCATTTTGCTTATCTGGAAGACGTGGATTTGGGTTACCGGGCAAAAATACATGGATACCGCAATATTTATGTGCCGCAGGCGGTGGTGCGCCATGCCGGGAGCGCCTCATCAGGTTCACGCTACAACGCCTTCAAAGCGGAGCTTACTGCCAGAAACAGCGTTTATCTGGTCTTTAAAAATATGCCTCCCGGGCAGATTTTGTTGAATTTTCCTTTTCTTCTGATGGGCTTTTTTGGCAAACAGTTATTTTATACGAAGAAGGGACTTGGGAGAAGCTTTAGAAAAGGGATAGTGAGGGGCCTTCAGCTTTGTGTCAGTGAGGCCGGGCGAAGGAATCGGGTGCGCTTTTCCACGAAGCACCTTTCCGCGTACATGCGGATTCAATGGGAGCTTTGGCGCAATATATGGTATCGCTTGCGGATTTAGTCAGCTTCCTATCAGAACTTTCCTTCACTTTCCGAACTTTTGAAAACTAAGACAACTTTATGAAAGGGCAGACTATGGCACTACATCAGAAAAAAATTTATACACTCGATGATATTTACGCCCTTCCGGATGGACAAAGGGCAGAGCTGATCGATGGGCGAATGTATATGATGGCGCCGCCAACGACAAGCCATCAGCGCATTTCATACGCCATTGCCAGAAAAATTTCGGATCATATCGACAAAACGAAAGACAGCTGTGAGGTATTCCTCGCCCCATTTGCAGTATTTTTAAATCAAGATGAAAAAAATTATGTGGAACCCGATATTTCAGTAATCTGCGATAAAAGTAAGCTGGATGAAAAAGGCTGTCATGGCGCACCGGACTGGATCATTGAAGTCACTTCTCCTTCTAACCCTCAAAATGACTATGGGGTTAAATTATTCAAATATCGTACAGCGGGAGTCAGGGAGTATTGGATTGTAAATCCGCAAAAAAAATCTGTCATGGTGTATGACTTGGAGAAAGAGGAAAAATCCAACCAATATAACTTTGAAGACAGCGTTCCTGTATGTATCTGCGAAGACTTGCATATTCGCGTTTCTGATTTGTCGATAAATGCATAAGTTCTTTGACCTGATAGTGATAAACCGCTTCGGGAATGAAATCAAGTAATAAGTAACCAAACGACACCTTGACAGTTTAAATATGATAAGGATATAATTTTTACAAGAGTTTGTTGTAAAAGGGGTTGCGCGCAGTGTGAAAGAGGGTATCATTTTGACAGACAGACAGACAGAC
>DLAA01000113.1:72887-73709 GCA_002493835.1 Lachnospiraceae bacterium UBA7060
CAGACAGACAGACAGACAGACGTTCGTGTTGCTATAATATAAGTATTAGTCAATTGGTTATAAGACCACATAAAAGGATGGAAGCATGGATTCTTGCTTTCCCCTGTTTTATGTGGTCTTTTTTTGCGTTTGGGAAAGGGGGATAGTGGGATAGAGCTGCGGCCATATAATGGGAATGCGTAATATAGCTGATTGTAATGTGTGAATGCAGGTAGAAAGTGAAGAGGGATTACCATGAAAAAATTAAAAAGATCAACGAGACAAATGATCTGTGCGTTGCTGACTGTGGCGATGCTGTGTTCGGATGCAGGATTGACAGTATATGCAGCAGAGGGAACGGGACAGGAAATGGTAACAGAGGCCGTGGAGGAAGAGACGGCAGTAAGATCGCAAATGGAAGAAACGCAGCCGGAGGAAATTTTGGCGGAAGAAACTCCAGTGGGGGAAATTTCCGCAGAGGAGACGCCAGCGGAAAAGTCACCGGCAGAGGAAACACCAGTCGAAGAGGTTCCGGAACAGGGGGTTTCATCGGATGATTCACAGACAGGAGGGACTGTGGCAGACGACGGGCAGAAAGGGGAGGAACCGCCGGAAAATAATTCTAATGCGGAAATAGGTGCAGGAGAAGAAAAACCTGTAGAAGAAGATGCTGCGCCGGAGGTGAATCCCGATGTAGAAGATGCGGAAAACACGGGAGATGCTTCGACAGAAGAGTCTGTGTCAGAGAATGATATGGAAGATGCAAAAAACGATTTGGAGACAGCGGAAAAGGCCGCCGGGGAGAACATTGCAAGCGGGGAGTATAAAGAAAACGGCAACGAT
>DLAA01000113.1:74010-84116 GCA_002493835.1 Lachnospiraceae bacterium UBA7060
GAGTATAAAGAAAACGGCAACGATATTACCTGGGTGATTGACGCGGATGGAAAACTGACCGTGGAGGGGACGGGAGATTTTTCAGATAGCTACGGTTATGAAAGGGCACCGTGGTATGAACATAGGGATAAAGTAAAAACAGCAGAAGTGAATGTAGCGGGCATGAAAAATGCTGCTAATATGTTCTATGACTGCTCCAATCTGACTAGCTTGGATTTGAGTAAATTTGACACCAGTCAAGTAACATATATGTATAATATGTTTACAAATTGTTCCAATCTAAATAGCTTGGATTTGAGTGGATTTGATACCAGTCAGGTAACGAATATGAGCAGTATGTTTTCAAATTGCTCTATTCTGACTAGCTTGGATTTGAGTAAATTTGATACCAGCCTAGTAACGGATATGAGCAGTATGTTTTTTAATTGTCATAATCTGACTAGCTTGGATTTGAGTGGATTTGCTACCAGCAGTGTAACGAACATGGGATATATGTTTTCCTACTGCAGCAATTTGACGGAAATCGATCTTAGCAGCTTTGATGCTAGTAATGTAACGTCAGCGGATTTGATGTTTAGCGGATGTAATAAATTACAGATCATACATACGCCATGTAATCTGAAAGCATCTGTTGCGCTGCCGTCATCAGGAGAAGAAAATGTAAATACCTGGCAGCAACCGGACGGGACTATCTTGACAGAGCTGCCGCAGAATTTGGATCACAGCATTCTGATTCAGAAAAACGCGGCTTTAAGAGCATCTAAATCCGGAACGTACTATGGACTTGGGGAGACAATAAACCTTGATGATCTGACAGTGACGTATTATGGTATCGACGGTACGATACGTACGCTTGAGAGCAGCGATTATACAACCAACGCCGGTGAAATAGATACATCAGTGGCGGGAGTGAAGACATTGATCATCACCTACAACGATGGCAGCAGTACTTTGACAGACCAAATAGAGCTGACGGTAATTGATAAAAAAATCCTTGTAGGAGGCGAGTATAAAGAAAACGGCAACGATATTACTTGGGTGATTGACGCGGACGGAAAACTGACTGTGGAGGGGACAGGAGAATTTGCAGCCTCATATAATTATAACAGTGACAGAGCACCGTGGTATGAATATAGGGATAAAGTAAAAACAGCGGAAGTAAATGTGACAGAGATGAAAAATGCTTTCTATATGTTTTATGGCTGTTCCAATCTGACCAGTCTGGATTTGAGTAAATTTGACACTAGCCAGGTAACAAATATGAGTGGCATGTTCATGAATTGTTACAACTTGACTAGCTTGGATTTGAGTAAATTTGACACCAGCCAGGTAACAAATATGAGCCATGTGTTCAGAGACTGTTACAGTTTGACAAGCCTGGATTTAAGTAAGTATGATACTAGCCAGGTAACAAATATGAGCCATATGTTTTCAGGTTGTTTCAATCTGATCAGTTTGGATTTGAGTAAATTTGACACCAGTAATGTGACTAGCATGGGTTCCATGTTTTCCTCTTGCAGAAATTTGACAGAGATAGATCTAAGCAACTTTGATGTCAGCAAAGTAACAGATGCGGGCCGTATGTTTGAAGGATGTTATAAAGTGCAGACAATACATACGCCATACAATTTAAAAGTGTCCGTTTCGCTGCAGACATCATGGTACGGAGATGTAAATACTTGGCAGCAGCCGGATGGAACCGTACTGACAGAACTGCCGCAGAATTTGGATCACAGTATTTTGATCCAGAAACATGCCGCTTTAGAAGTATTTAAAACAAAAACGGATTATCTTTGCGGAGAGGTATTAAACCTTGACGATTTGACGGTAACATATTATGGGATTGACAGCATCAAGCCAAGTATCATCCAAAGTAATGAGTATACAACCAATGCCCATGAAATAGATATGTCGGTGAAGGGAAAGAAGACATTAATCATCACTTATAACGACGGCACCAGCATTTTGACAAGTGAAATCGAATTATCGGTTTTAAACCCGGATGATGTGATTGCAAACGGCGAGTATACGGAAAATGGCAGTAATACGACATGGGTTATTTATGCGAACGGGAAATTTATATTGGAAGGGACGGGGGAGTTTACAGCAGAACAGGGGTATGCTAGAGCGCCATGGAATAACTATAGGAAATTTATTAAATCGGCGGAAATAAAGGTGACAGGCATGAAGGATGCCTCAAAAATGTTTGCGGGGTGTTATAACCTGACAAGTGTGGACGTCAGCCAGTTTGATACCAGTCAGGTGACAAATATGTCTTCAATGTTTTCAGATTGCAGCAGTCTGGCCAGTTTGGATTTGAGTAAATTTGATACCAGTCAGACGACAAATATGTCTTCTATGTTTTATGGCTGCAGCAGTTTAACTAGTCTGGATTTGAGCAGATTTGACACCAGCAAAGTGACAGATATGTCATATGTGTTTTCAAACTGCCGCAGTCTGACCAGCCTGGATCTGAGCAGGTTTGACACCAGTAACGTGACAGATATGTCTGCGATGTTTTACATGGATGAGTATTGGGAGGAACCTAATGATGTCAGCCTGACCAGTTTAAATCTGAAAAATTTTAATACCAGTAATGTGAAAAATATGTTTGGGATGTTTTGGGGCTGCAACAGCCTCAAAAGTCTGGATTTGAGCAGTTTTGACACCAGCAAGGCAGAGAATATGATGGGAATGTTTTATGGCTGCAGCAGCCTGACAGATTTGGCTGTCAGCAGTTTTAATACAAGTCAGGTAATAGATATGTCCCAAATGTTCCATGACTGTAACAATCTGATTGACTTAGATGTAAGTAAGTTTGATACCAGCCAGGTAACGAATATGTGTGGGATGTTTTATGACTGCAGCAGCCTGACAGATTTGGCTGTGAGCAGCTTTGATACCAGCCAGGTGTATGATATGTCTGAGATGTTTG
Source organism: Lachnospiraceae bacterium UBA7060 (assembly GCA_002493835.1). GTDB lineage: Bacteria > Bacillota > Clostridia > Lachnospirales > Lachnospiraceae > UBA3282. Next base: position 76,946 of record DLAA01000113.1, read on the forward strand.
CGTACTGCACCAGCCTGACCAGCTTGGATCTGCACAGTTTTGACACCAGCAAAGTATATAATATACACAAAATGTTTTATGGATGCAACAGTCTGGCCAGTCTGGATTTGAGCAGCTTTGACCTGGGCAGTCTGGAATCGTGGTGGGATGATGAGTATATTATATTCCCCAACAACAAATTACAGACAATGCATACGCCGTATAACCTGAAAGTTTCGATACCTCTGCAGGGGACCTGGTACCAGGAGGACGGGACAGAACTGACAGAACTTCCCCAGAATTTAGATCACAGTATTTTTATCAGAAGAAACAAAGACCCTCTTGTCTCCCAATTAAAGGCGTCAAAAGGAAAAACCAATTATATATGCGGCGATAAGATCAGCTTAAGCGATTTAGCAGTGATCTATTACAATGAAGCAGGCGAAGCACGGAGACTGAAGGGCGGAGAATTTACAACGAATGTCGGGGATATCAGTACGTCAACGGAAGGAAAACAGATATTGACCATAACTTATCGCGACGGCGACAAGGTTTTTACAGACAGTATAGAACTGACTCTGACGAAATTCGTGCTGGATGCCAACCATGTAAAGATTACAGTGGCGGACGCTGATAGCTATGTTTATGACGGGACCCCCAAGATGCCAGAGGTGGTGGTAGTTTACTCAATCAGCGGAAATTCGTTAGATAATGGCTCTGTCAGTGAAAATTCTATAAGCAGAGAGTCTGTCAGCGAAAACTCCGTGAGCGGAAACTCTATCACCATGGAGAGGGATAAGGATTATTCTATAACCTATGAAAATAACATTAACGCATTTGAGGATCGTGCGGCTTTGGAGACGGCGCAGAATGCTCCCAGAGCTGTAATCACGGGCCGGGAACGGTATAGCGGGACAGTCAGCGCGGCCTTTGTCATTCAGAAAGCGGCGGGGCCGCAGGCGGAGGAATGTCTTGAAACCAGCGACAATGTGGCGCAGTCAGGATGTACGCTTGACTTATCAGGATATTTTGTTGATTATCAGAAGATCGGATATACGGTTGGGAAACCCGTTGAAGATGATACGGCCGCTGGCAGTGTGATTGCCGGACAGCCGTCGATCGACGAAAAAGGCATTTTGACTTATGGGACGATAGCAGGGACGAAGGGAGATTTCGCAGTTATTCCGGTAACGGTTTCTTTCGTCAATTACAAAGACGCGTTAATAAACGTAAAAATTATGCTGGGAGATGGCCGGGTGGAAGCTGTGACTGCGCCCACTGCCAGTCCGGAGTCAGGCAGACAGCTTGTTGCAGGATCTAAGGTTGCCTTGGCATGTGAGACGGCAGGAGCGGAGATTTATTATACGACAGGTGCAAGCGTGAAGGAATTGACGGACCCGATCGAAAAGGGCACACGCTATACGGAACCGATTACCGTCAATCATGACATGTATATCAGGACAGCGGCCATGAAGGGCAGCAACCGCAGTAAGACAGTTACTTTCCACTATACAGTGCTTGCCGCGGCGGATACAGAAAAAGTTTTGAAACCGTATGCTCTCCCGGGACAAGGCATAGTTGAAAAAGGGATAAAAGTTGAACTAAAAAGCGACACACCTGAGACGGCGGTTTATTATGTGACAGGCAAGAACGCGGATATGCTCGGCGCTGTGCCTGAGGATGAGGCGCACAAGTATACAGCGCCCATAGAGATAACTGAGGATATAGTCATAAAAGCGATCGCCAGAAAAGACGGCATGAAGGACAGTGATGCTGCGGTATTTGTATATAGGGTCAACACAGTGATAAATGCGCCTTCGGCGGATCCGGGATCCGGGGCAACGATGGATCAGGGAAGTTATATTTCGCTGAAAGCTGACAGCGATGCGAATATTTATTATACGACCGACACAAGTGATCCCGCGGTGTCCGGCACTGCTAAACGGTATGAGACTAAAATCAGGGTTACAGGCACTGCAGGAAGCGTGATTGTGATCAGAGCTGTGGCCGAAAAGAAAGGAATCTACAGCGAAACGGTTACCCTTACCTACACTGTCTCCGAAAATAGGGCAAAAGGCCTGCAGGTGATGTTGGCAGGAAGCGATGAATTTACGTATACCGGAAGCGCCATTACGCCCGCAGTTATTGTGACCAATAACGGAGAGGAGCTTGCGGAAGGCGAAGATTATACAGTCCGATACAGCAACAATGTGAAAGCGGCGGATAAAGATGCAAATAGAGCGCCTAAAATTACGATTACCGGCAAGGGAAATTTGACAAAGAGCAGAAGTGTCACATTCAGTATTACACCGAAAGATATTGGAGACGAAGAGGAAGTAGTGGGAGGCAGCATTGCGGTAGTGAAAGACAAGACCGCCTCACCGGTGTTGTTTTATGGCGGTGTAAAATTGACTGCAAAAGATTTTGTCAACCAGGATGCCAAAAAGAAACACAGTCAGGATGGGACGATCACGATCACAGGAAAGGGCAACTTTGAAGGGACACGCGTTATTGATGTCAGAGTTGTAGATAAGAATGACTTGAAAAAGTTTACTGTCGCCATCGATAATGCGGCATTGAAAGAGGAACCTTTGGTCTACGATGGGCAAGAGAAGACAATGGACGGTTACTTCGAGGTGTTCGATGTGACAGATAAATCAAGTCCTTTGGAAGAATACAGCGATTATGCGGTCATCTATCCTAAGAACAATATCAATGCAGGTAAGGTGAAATTCACTGTTGTGGGGCTTGGTGAATACTATGGGACAGTTACGAAATCTTATACCATTAAGCCCAGAGTCGTCAAGATAGAAGCAGATGGCAATATGGAAGTGAATGTGGACGATGGGGATAACTATCCTTTCAAAAATGGCGGTGTGACCATACCTGGACTGACTGTCACTTGCGATGGCGACGTTCTCATTCCGGAAAAGGATTATAAGGTTACATACGGCAGCAATAAGAAAATCTGCACAGGCAATCAGGCAAAATGTACCGTATCTTTCAAAGGAAACTACAAAGGGAGCAAAGCGCTTGTGCGAAAGTTTAATATTACTCCTGCCGTGATGGATGATGTCGACCAGATTAACGGATCGGTGAGCGTTGCTGTGGGCGATATGGTATACACTGGAAAGCCCGGGGCATACAAGTCCATTCCCTATGTGACGGTAAACGGTGCATTGCTGAAATCCGCTGATTACAAGGTATCCTATTATAAAGATCAAGATAGAAGCCAGGTGATTGACGGAAAGTCAGCTTCAAGCTCAGTTAATCTTGCAGACAGCGACAGGCAGACTGTGTATGTGAAGATCGAAGGCAAAGGGAATTACGAAGGCACTTTGACTGCGCAGTACAATGTCTATAAACTGGCAGAGAATGTCATTGACCTTGCCAAGGCAAAGGTAAGTTTTGTAGGAGGAAATAAAGCAGAGTACACTGGAGAAGGCGTCGAGCCGGCCGTTACCATACAGTACAAGTCGGGCGGCGAATGGAAAACGGTGGATGCAAACGATATCGGGACATACATAAATGTCACCTATATCAATAATGTAAATAAGGGAAAGGCAACTGTAATGATCAATGGCAATGGCGGCAAATATGTGGGCAGTAAAACCGCAGGATTCAATATTGTGCCAAAAAGCATGAAGTAAAAACAAAGTGGTTTACGCAGATAGCGCATATCTGCGTAAACCGCGCAAAAAACGGAGCAAATCTGCACAATAGAACAGATTTGCTCCGCTTTTTGTGAACAGGTTTTCCAGTTCTTCGACGTCTACTCTTTTATTCTGTCAATTTCTGTGAGATTTACCCCGGATGAAGTGAGAATAACTTTCAAATCGATATATCTGCGTTTTATTGCCTGATACGCCTCGGACTCTTTATCTAAAAGTAACAACCATTCCTGCACTCGGGAAAATTCTTCAATATTTCTTTGTATCATTTCTTTTTCAGTCATTGTATCACCTCCCGATAATGAAAAAACTGTCTTGTAACATATTAAATATACCATAACTGGACAACAAAGTCTATTAGTTCTCTGACATGGGCAGCCCGGCGGTAACAGTTTATTCCAACCGATGTATAGGATACAATATCCCTCTATGCCGAATTGTTTTATTTTTCACGTCTGCTCTCTGTGCGAAAACTTCAATTACACCGAAAAGTCTATAGTGAACGATAATTATATTTCCTTGGAAGAACTCCTTTTTCTTCATAAACTTTTTCATATACTTCTTCCCAGAGCAGGCCAAGTGAGGTTTCACATTCTCTTAAATCATCTAAAACCAGGTGGTGATCATCCAGATACCTGAGTACCTCTTTTTCTTGTCCAGTACGGGCGAGAGCAATGAGATAATCAAAAAAAACGCGGCTTTCTTTTGCAAAATTTTCAGGAAGTGTCTTATATATTGTTTTAATCTCTTCATAGCCTTCAGCAAGTAGAAGAATTTTTAAAGTTTCTTTTAAATAAGTCAAATCTTCTTTTCTCATGCTATAACCTTTTAAAATGCATTCCATAGCACTGTTATTTTTTCTATTTTTCAAATAAAGAGCAGATAGTCCGTGATATGCCCACGGATTTGGTTCCAAAGTTGTGGATGTAATCAAATACTCTGCTGCTAACTCGATTTTATCTTTAGTCAAATAGTAAAGTCCTAATTGATAGAAAGCATACCAGTTTTCGTGATTAATAGTTTGGATCGTAGTTTTTAATTTTTCTATGAATATCTCATCCGTAATAAAATCGTATGGTATCTCTTCCGGGCTTTTTTGTGGAAAAATTCCAGTATCTAAAAAAGTCACCCATTCTTTGTATGCCGAAGAAAGCGTTCCAAAATCAAGCTGGTTAGATAATGCAGGTTCTCCCTTATGGCTGCGGAGAGCATTTTCCAATGCACCGTATCCACTTCCGGAATAAAGGAGTTTTGCAGGCTTTTTCGCAAGTTCCTTTGATGAAGCAAGTAAATCTTCCGGATCCAATTCCTGCAGATGCTTCTCTACGATTTGATTCATTTCCTGTAAGGCAGTTTCATAATCGACAGAAGCGGCATTGGAGGAAGTCCGGACTGGTCCGTAGAGCTCTATCCATTCCCATGCAGTATGAGGAGCCATCGGAATGCAGCCGTACTGTGTTTTGCCAAGACCTGCCTGAATCTCAACATAGTGCCCCGCATTTTCTGTCAGGAAATCCTGCCAATTATCGGAAGCTTCATTTTTCCCCCATGAAAAAAGCTTACGACTTATAAGGCGGGATGTGGATAGTTGGAGAAGGCCGTATCCGTTTTTATTAATATTTGCAATATATTTTGGAGATTCCTTCGGAATATTAAAAAAATAATCTACTTGATCGGGAATTTGTTTATATTTTGTGATATCAATTCCGTTCACCACAGGTATAGAAACCTTGTACACACCATCTTCACGATTCGTGTAGGCATCCTTTGCCGGAACAATAATACGTCCATTTTCATATTCCGGAACAGCCATATTGCTCCACCAATACATGGGGACCACCTGATCGGTCTGATTGAAAATACGCATTCTGCAGTTCAAAAACCGACTGTTTTCTTCCAACCAGAAGTCCATCTGATAAGTAACCTTACGGACACGTTCGTATTCATACATTCTAAGAACCGGTGTGCCATTTTCCATTTCTAATGTGGATGTAAAAAGAGGTTCCATTGTAAATGGGGTGTGTCCAATCATACTAATATTCCATTCTACACCACCGCTAAACCACGCATTTCGAATCGCCAGATTGCTTGGACGTATCACATCATTTGTATATAAGAGATTTTCGTTCGTTGTTTTGTCAATAAGTGCCCAGAGACGTCCGCCAAATTCTGGAAGGAAAGTTGCTTTTAAAAAGTCATTTTCGAGGACAGACGTCTGTATTTCTTTTTTATGAAGACTGCGGTTGTAACAGGTATACTGCCGATAAGGGAAGGAAGTTAAAAGTTTTCCATAACCTTCGAATATCTCATCATCTTCCTCAAGATAAAAGTTTGTTTTATTCTGTACATTTAAACCTGGAATCAGATCCGGGGTAGACGTCAAGGGACCAAGATCACTTACGGAAAATGTTTCAGCCTGAAATGTTAATATTGGTTTCATAAAGTCCTCCTATGGATTAATATTTGAATTTTTTATAAATGTAGTATATGGTATAAGAAGAAAGAAGTAAATGTAGCAGATGGTAAATGCATGTCAATTTTGGTAATTGGTTGAGGAGCGTTTATGAATATTGATAAAAAATATTTTCGAACAGATACGGTTTATAAAAATATAGGCACTAATCCGCAAGAAGGGCAGATTGGCTGTGGATTCATTCATACGACTGCAAGGGAAGATGTAAAACAAAAAGCAAATTTGGGATATTATGGAGCGTTTCTTGTATTGCATGGAGAAGGAACCTATGTTGGAGAAGACGGGAAAGAGTTTCCACTTAAGCAGGGATGTTTCGTACAGCGTCTTCCAGGAGTTCCACATACTACAATCGTCCACCCGCAGCAGGACTGGCTGGAATTTTTCGTTGTTTTTGGGGCGAAAACGTATGAAACAATGAAGTATATTGGAATTGTCGATTCGAGACCGGTAATCTCTCTTGAACTGGATGAAATGATGCTTGGGAAGTGTGTATATCTGTTAAACAAAATGAAACAGCCGCAGGACAGTGAAAATTTGTTTTTGTATGTATCCGTATTAAAATTTGTATTGTTTGCTTATTATTGTGGGGAGCAAAGAAGTTTTGGAAATGAGAATGACAAAGACTATAAAAAAATTGAACAGGCAGGAAAAATACTTTGTGAAGATCCTGCCAAACATATAACAGGGCAAATGGCTGCAGAAAGATTACATATAGGGTATGAAAGCTTTCGCAAGAAATTCAAAAATTTATACCATATTTCCCCAAATGCCTATCAGCTAAATTATAGAATCAATTACGCTAAGACCTTGCTTTCCGATGAACAAAAAACGTTAGAAGAAATTGCAGTATTATGCGGATTTTCAGATGGTTTTGCATTTTCAAAGGCATTCAAAAAAAGGTGCGGAATTTCTCCGGAACAATTTAGAAGGAGTATTTAAACTCTGAATCGAGCGCGCGGGCGCTCGAATTTTTATTTGGGAATTGCGATAGCGTGAAACACTTAAGGAGAATGCGGAGCATTCTCTGAATCGAGCGCGCGGGCGCTCG
>DLAA01000132.1:0-7958 GCA_002493835.1 Lachnospiraceae bacterium UBA7060
CTGATATACCAGCTTTTCCTGCAAGGATTGAGCCCGTATGCCATCGGCAAGAAGCTGACGGGGCTTTGCATCAAAAGCCCGGCGGGGAAAGACATCTGGCACCAGAGTTCGGTCAAGAGCATACTGACCAACGAGAAGTACAAAGGGGACGCGCTCCTGCAGAAGCAGTACACGGCGGACTTCCTTACGAAGAAGCGGAAGAAGAACCAGGGAGAAATCCCGCAGTATTATGTGGAGGGGAACCACGAGGCAATCATCCCTCCCGAAACGTGGGAGCTGGTGCAGGAGGAAATGGAGCGGCGCGGGAAGATGGGTGCAAGGTACAGCAGCGCGAGCATATTTTCTTCAAAGATCAAGTGTTCCGAGTGCGGGAACTGGTACGGCTCCAAGGTATGGCACTCGCAGGACAAATACCGCAGGGTGATCTTCCAGTGCAACCGTAAGTTCAAAAACGATAAGAAATGCCAGACGCCGCACCTTACCGAGGATGAGATAAAGGATGCCTTCGTGAAAGCCGTCAATGCGGTCATCCCGGAAAAGGATGAACTGATAGCGAACACCAAGCTGATGATGCGGACGCTGTGCGAAACCACGGAGCTGGAGGTGGAGCAGAGCAGGCTGCTGACCGAGATGGAGGCGATGGCGGAAATGGTCAAGAGGATTGTGGCGGAGAACAAGGCCGCAGCCACAGACCAGGAGGAATACCAGAGACGGCGGAACGAACTGGTCGCAAGGTACGAGGCGGCAAGGGACGGGTACGAAAAGGCATCCGGGGAGATTTCCGACAGGCAGGGGAAGCGGAAAACCTATATGCGGTTTATTGGCGGGCTGCAAAAGCTGGACGGCTTCTGCACTGAGTTTGACGAGGAGCTTTGGACGGCACTGCTCGACTATGCCACGGTCTATGCCAGGGACGACATCCGCTTTACATTCAAGGCAGGGAACGAGGTGAAAGTTGATGGATAGGCGAGAATGTGTAAATTTTGCTATTTATTATAGAAGAAAAATTTTTGTTAAGCCGGAGACTTTGGTGTTCTTCGGCTTGTTTTCTTATGGGAATTTGACGATAAATATGATATGATTAATTTTGCGTATGTGAAGCATACGAAATATAAGTGAGGGCATTGATTAGTATGGCAGAGAAGAATGAAATTGTTGAGACTGGAAAGTGTGAACTTTTAGATATTTTTATAGAAGAAGAGGATAGAAAAGGTGCTGATCTTCTTAAAATGTCGGATTTTTTTAATGTATTTATTGGGAAAATAGGTGCAGAGATGAAATCCGAAACAGAGTGGGAGGTAGATTTGGATATTCGAGGGTTGCTCGGTCAGATTGCTGCAGCCATAAAGGGAGGATTTGATATCTCAAAAATGGGTATGCTTGTCGCCGATTATTCTCATTTCAGCCAAGAGATTATTGATGGCTTAAAAGAAGGTATCTACCATGTGGGCGAATCAAAGGAAGTAACGGGGAACCTACGGCCTGCGATTTTAGATGAAAACGAACAGCTTGTTAAATTCTTTACATTAAAGAAAGCTATTAATCCTGTAGAAGTTCTATCAGATATTTCCGCATTATCGATGCAGAATTCCCTTAAGAGGATATCAGCGCAGATTGAAGATGTTGGGAGGGATGTAAAAGGAATGATTGACTTTGCCCGTCGCGTGACGCTGAGTAATAAGTTCATATATGCGAGGGATAAAATCATGTCGGCTTCAACAGCAGGAGCGGAGGAACGGGAGGATTTCTTAAAAGCTGCTGACACATACCTTATGGAAGGTTTAGTAGATTTGTATTCAGATATCAATGCTCAAGTGAAGAAACTTGCAGAACAGAAAGGTCCTTTTGCCAGTATAAAAGCGATTGATACATTGCTTTCTTACATAAATGAAGATATGCAGATGATTCCGCGTTATGTCGGATTGCGTGTATACCTCCTCAATTTCAGGGGAAAAAACGATGAAACTAATCGCATTCTTGGTGAATATAAGTACCAGTTGAAAACTTTGGCAGAAAGTAAAATTGGGGATGGAAAATACACAGCCTTAGAGCTGATACATAAAAATTATCCATATGATGGAGGGAATGTGGACTTTTGGATAAATCAGCCAAAAGAGATGCTTGCAGCAATAGGTTCTTGTGAAGCTGTATTGGGGCAAAGCGATAGGGATATTTTTTATATTGATGCGGAGGATAATGTTGATGAATGCGATTGAAAAAGAACGGCGATGTAAATCCTGTGGGAAACTGTTAATCGATGAGAATACTTTTTGTAGAAGATGCAAATTGAAAATGCGGAATACGGGTGGAAAGGCAGGCGGAATAATAAGCGGTCTGTTCGTAGCTGCTTTAAGTGCAAATTCTCTTGCCAATGATAGAGAGGGGAAAAGTGATGTTTCCAGTCCAGATTAACCTAAAGCATAATAAAGGCACACTCGAAAGGGTGTGCCTTTATTATGAAGAAACTTTCATTAGGGGCTGTTTGAGGGGGTGCATTTGGGGGTGCATCGTTGAATTGTATCAATTTCGTTGTACCGATGAATCCCTGTCCCTGTGGGTATTATCCGGACAGGGAGAGGTGCAGGTGTACGCCTTATGAGGTCAAACGTTATTTGAACAGAGTGTCTGGACCTATTCTTGATCGTATGGATATCTGTGTGGAGGCTCTGCCCATGGCCTTTTCAGATATCACGGCGGTCAGACAGGAGGAGAGCAGCAGTCAGGTGAGAGAGCGTGTCATGGCTGCCAGAAAAAGACAGGAACAAAGATTTGCAGGGACAGGCCTTCACTTCAATGCGGATATGGGAGCGGGGGATGTGGAGCGTTACTGCGCGCTGGGGGAGACACAACTTCACTATATGGAACGGATGTTCTCCTGCATGGGACTCTCTGCCAGGGCTTATCATCGAATTTTGAAAGTGGCCAGAACGATAGCTGATCTGGAGGAAAGTGATCGGATAGAAGAAATTCATTTGGCAGAGGCCATCTGTTACAGGCAGTCTGACCGTAAATATTGGGATTGACAAAAAGGAGGGTGACAGATGAATGAAGAGGAGAAGGCCTACATACACTGGTTATGTCAGGCGGCTGGTACAGGAAATAGGAAGTTTTTGCGGTCTCTGGAGCTTTTTGGGACGCCCAAAGATATTTACCAGCTGACGGTTTCGGGCAGACTTGCCGAAAAGCTCTCGGAGCGCTTCGTAAAAAAGGCAGCACAGATGGAGGAATTTAGCAGAAGTTATGACGTGGAGAGCGGGTATGAACGTATGCTGCGGCGGGGTATTCGACTGATCACGGAAAAGGAGGAAGGGTTTCCTGAGAGATTGTTGAGAATTCCGGATAAACCCTATGCCCTGTATTATGCGGGGAGTCTGCAGCCGGAGCAAGGAAAGGCAGTGGCTCTCGTTGGAGCCAGAGACTGCACGGAGTATGGCAGATATATGGCGGCACAGTTTGGAACAGCTCTTGCCAAGGCCGGTGTTCAAGTGATCAGCGGCTTGGCGAGAGGAGTTGACAGCATTGGCCAGAAAAATGCATTACAAGCCGGAGGATACTCTATGGGGGTATTGGGATGCGGCGTAGATATTTGTTATCCTGCTGAGAACAGGGATCTTTACGAAACTCTTTTGGAAAGAGGGGGAATTTGTTCCGAATACCCGCCGGGGGTGCAGCCCAGAGGAATTTTGTTTCCACCTAGAAATCGTATTATCAGCGGTCTGAGCGATGCGGTTTTGGTGGTTGAGGCAAGAGTCAAAAGCGGTACTCTCATTACTGTGGATATGGCTTTGGAGCAGGGGCGGGAAGTTTACGCACTGCCCGGAAGAAGCGTTGATCCTTTAAGCAGCGGCTGCAACCGTTTGATCAGGCAGGGAGCCGGGCTGGTGTCTTCGCCGGAAGAACTTTTGGAGGGGCTTTTGGGAAGCTGCCCTAAGAGTTTGGGGATACAGACAAAGCTTGTTTTTCCAGAAGGGATACAAGGGGAACTGCTTTCAGTTCTTGACTGCTGTCCGCTGCCTGTTCAGCAGCTGCAATACAAATATGAAGAGAAGTATAAAAAATCGATTGCTATTCCGCTCCTGTTTAAAGAACTTTTGGAGTTGTGTGCGGGCGGTTATGCGGGGCAGGCGGGAGGAGGTTATTTTTTTAGAAGCTTAAAGCTAGATGGAGAAAACAGAATTTAATTCTTGCAAGCCATGAACTTTTGGTGTATAGTGTTGCTCGTTAAATGTTTGACAGACAGGGGGCATATGAAAAATAACATGTATTGACATACTGATTTTTCATACAATAATTAATGAAGGGGTATTGCTATGGCAAAGTATCTGGTGATTGTGGAATCACCTGCTAAGGTGAAGACCATCAAAAAATTTTTGGGCGCAAATTATGAGGTGGCGGCCAGTCAGGGACACGTGCGGGACCTGCCAAGAAGCGTCCTTGGCATTGATGTGGATAATGACTTTGAACCTAAATATATCACAATCAGGGGAAAAGGAGACATTCTTGCGAATCTTAGAAAGGAAGTCAAAAAGGCAGAAAAGGTCTATCTCGCAACTGACCCGGACCGTGAGGGAGAGGCTATTTCGTGGCATTTGTATTTTGCCCTGAAATTGGAAAATAAAAAAGTATACCGGATTACCTTTAATGAAATCACCAAGACAGCTGTAAAGGAGTCCTTAAAAAATGCTCGAAAGATCAACATGGATCTGGTGGATGCCCAGCAGGCGAGAAGATGTCTGGATCGTATGGTGGGCTATAAAATATCTCCTGTGCTGTGGGCGAAGGTAAAGAGGGGGCTCTCCGCAGGACGGGTACAGTCGGTGGCTCTTAGGATTATTTGTGACAGGGAGGAAGAAATCAGCGCCTTTATACCGGAGGAATACTGGACTTTGGATGCCAGACTCAGTGTAGAGGGTGAGAAAAATCCTCTGATTGCAAAATACTATGGTACGGTAAAAGAAAAACAGACCATCACGTCGAAAGAGGAGATGGAGCGCATCAAAAAAGAGCTGGCCGGCGCTGAATACAGGGTGAGCGCTGTGAAAACCGGCGAGCGGGTTAAGAAACCTCCGCTGCCTTTTACTACTTCCACTCTACAGCAGGAAGCCAGCAAAGTGCTGAACTTTTCCACGCAAAAGACGATGCGCCTGGCGCAGCAGCTCTATGAGGGCGTGGAGATCAAGGGAAGCGGCACGACAGGTGTCATCAGTTATCTGCGTACGGATTCTACCAGAATTTCTGAGGAGGCTGAAACGGCGGCGAGAGCTTATATAGCGGAAATATACGGCGAGCAGTATGCGGCGGCTACGGAGCAGGAGAGAAAGACAGACAAAAAGATTCAGGATGCCCACGAGGCGATTCGCCCCACGGATATCAGCCGTCTTCCTATTGATATCAAAGAATCCCTGTCCAGGGATCAATTCAGGCTTTACCAGCTGATTTGGAAGCGGTTTGCAGCCAGCCGTATGACGGCTGCGACGTATGAGACAACTTCGGTGAAGATTGATGCGGGAGAGCATCGCTTTACGGTGGCGGCATCTAAGCTTGTATTTGACGGTTTTATGAGCGTCTATACCCAGGAGGAAGATAAGGAGGAGAGCAACACACTGGTCCGCGGAATCGCGCAGGATTCTAAGCTTTCCCTTCTTTCTCTGGAGGAGAAGCAGCATTTCACGCAGCCGGCTCCGCACTACACGGAGGCGTCTTTGGTGCGGGCAATGGAAGAGCTGGGAATTGGGCGGCCGAGTACTTATGCGCCAACTATTACGACCATACTGGCCAGACGCTATATTGTGAAAGAAAATAAAAATCTATATGTGACCGAGCTGGGCGAGGTAGTCAACAATATGATGAAGGAGGCATTTCCGTCTATTGTAGATGTGAACTTCACTGCCACAATGGAAGCGCTTTTGGATGGTGTGGAGGAGGGAAGCGTGAAGTGGAAGACGGTGGTGAAAAATTTTTATCCTGACTTAAAGGAGGCAGTGGAGAAGGCGGAGAAAGAGCTTGAGGAGGTGGAGATCGCGGATGAATTGTCCGACGAATTCTGCGAACTCTGCGGCAGACAGATGGTAATCAAGTACGGCCCTCATGGAAGATTCCTCGCTTGTCCCGGATTTCCTGAATGTAGAAACACCAAGCCTTATTTTGAAAAGATCGGTGTGGCCTGCCCCAAATGCGGCAAAGATATTGTGTTGAAAAAAACCAAGAAAGGGCGCAGGTACTATGGCTGTATCGACAATCCAGACTGTGATTTTATGGTATGGCAGAAGCCGGTGGACGCAAAGTGTGACCGGTGTGGTTCCATCATGCTGCAGAAGGGAAATAAATTGGTATGTTCCGATGAGACATGCGGCTTTGTGAAAGATATGCCGGTAGAAAAGATTGAAGTATCATAAAATGTGTGGAATATTTGCAAATGGCACGGTATTTGTTTGAACCTGCTTGGATTGGGAATAAATTGTACCTAAAATGCATTGTATTTGCCCGAATCGTGTGATAAAATTATTATATTATCTTGAAAATCAGCAGGTGTAAAGATTGGGGTGCAATACATGAGCAGCGTGCAATTGTTAGATAAAACTAGAAAGATTGGGAAATTGTTACACAATAACAATTCCGGAAAGGTAGTGTTTAACGATATCTGCGATGTCCTAAAGGAAATTCTTTCTTCCAATGTGCTGGTAGTCAGCAGGAAGGGGAAAGTTTTAGGGATTGGCGATACGCCCAAAGTGGAATCTATCACAGAGCTGATCGTGCATCATGTGGGGGAGTTTATCGATCCCATGCTGAATGAAAGACTTTTGGGGGTATTGTCCACAAAGGAGAATGTGAATCTGGAGACGCTTGGTTTTGAGAGTCCTGGAATCAGACGTTTTGGAGCTGTAATTGCGCCTATAGAGATTTCCGGTGAAAGACTTGGGACTTTATTTCTCTATAAGTGTGACGATCAGTACGATATTGATGACATTATTCTGTGTGAGTATGGCACTACAGTGGTGGGACTTGAGATGCTCCGGGCGGTGAGTGAGGAGAGCGCGGAGGAAAACCGCAAGGTTGCGGTGGTGAAATCGGCGATTTCTACTCTGTCTTTTTCGGAGATGGAGGCAATCACTCATATTTTCGATGAGCTGGGCGGTATGGAAGGAATTCTTGTGGCCAGCAAGATTGCGGACAAGGTGGGGATTACCCGATCAGTAATTGTAAATGCTTTGAGAAAGTTTGAGAGCGCAGGCGTCATTGAATCTCGTTCCTCAGGCATGAAAGGCACCTATATTAAGGTGCTGAACGATGTTGTGTTCGAGGAAGTGGAGAAGTTGAAGGAACAAGGAAGGTTCTAGAGACTAAGTACTTGCGGTTTTAGAAAGTATTGGCAGAAGGATCTGCGAAAATGCTGTTTTTATGCATTGCGGATCCTTTTTTGGTGTTTTTCGGCGATACTAATTTGTGAAAATAAATCGAAAAACCTTGTTTTTTTTTATAAATTATTTATAATGGACTAAGGATTGTATTAACGTGGAAGGAGTGTGATTATGAGCTCATTAATTGATACAAATGCTTTTGATTATGTGAATGTGCTGGATAAGGCGCTAGATGCGTCTGCGATCAAGCATGAGGCGATTTCCAATAACATTTCCAATGCAGATACGCCTGGGTATAAGAGGCAGGATGTGAATTTTGAGATACAGCTTGCCAAAGCCCTTCGTCATTCCCGCTACAAATCCATGGATGCGAAGGTGTCGGATTTGAAGATGAACCGCTTAAAACCCATTACATACACGGATTATTCGGGCTTTTCCTACCGTATAGACGGCAATAATGTAGATCCTGATACAGAGGGTGTGTATCTTGCGAAAAACCAGGTGGTTTATCAGGGACTTTATCAGAGTGCGCTGCAGGAGTTTAAGAATCTGCAGGCAGTGATGAAATAAAAACACGAGAAGAATTTCTAGCAGCTCGCG
>DLAA01000132.1:8264-8389 GCA_002493835.1 Lachnospiraceae bacterium UBA7060
AAAAGGCAGCGTTCTTCGTAATAGTGGAGAAGTACTTCCAGAGACTTCCAGAGACGTCCCGACATAGGACGGGACGCCAGGAAGTACTAAGTCTCACACAGGAGAAGAATTTCTAGCAGCTCGCG
>DLAA01000132.1:8731-85711 GCA_002493835.1 Lachnospiraceae bacterium UBA7060
AAAAGGCAGCGTTCTTCGTAATAGGGGAGAGTATATATTTCAGAAGGGGAGGTTTTAGTATGGCTTTATTCAGCGCTTTCGACATCAACGCGTCGGGCATGACTGCGGAGCGTTTCCGTATGGATACGATTTCCCAGAACGTGGCTAACGCAAATACCACCAGAACGGAGGACGGTACGCCCTACCGCAGAAAGATTGTTGTATTTGAGGAGAGAAATTCACAGACACCTTTTCATCAGGTATTAAACCGGGTGAGGGACCGGTATTCTGGCTCCGGTGTAAAGGTGACTGGTGTATACGAGGACAATGTGACAGAGGGAAATATGGTTTATGATCCCTCCCATCCGGATGCGGATGAGAACGGCTACGTGATGTATCCGAATGTAAATATCATCACGGAATTCACGAATCTGATTGATGCATCCCGCGCTTATCAGGCAAATTCGACTGCTTTCAGTGCCAGCAAAAACATTGCGACCATGGGGCTGAATATATTGAATAGTTGATGAGCAGAATGTTCAATAACGCGTGTTACTAAATGGGAGTATTTATAATTGCGAGTATAAATGATATAGGGGAACGTTTGGAGGGAACAGAAATGGCTTTGGATATTACAGAGTTGTATAACGTGTCTTCAGGTGCGGTCAGAGAGGCTGCCAAGGCGGCACCCACTACCCGCATTGAGGATTATAGAGAAAATGGCTTTGATGCGATGTTACATACGGCAATCGACAATCTAAATACCACAAACAGCTATCTGTCGGATGCGGAGAATGAGGAGATCAAATGGGCGCTGGGGGAGACGGAGAACCCACATGACCTCGGAATTGCTCTGCAGAAGGCTTACACAGCATTACAATATACGGTAGCAATCAGGGATAAGCTTCTGGAGGCCTACAAGGAATTGATTCAAATGCAGATTTAGTTCTGTTTAGCATTTAAGAGGGAAATGCCGAAGGGGAGCGGATTGTTGTGGAAAAAATAGTAGAGAAATTAAAAGAGCTGGGAAATAGAATACTGGAGTGGTGGAATCGTTTCACGGCAAAGCAGAAAACGCTGATTGTTGCTGTTGTGGCGGTACTCATTATCGCGATAGTGGCGATTGTGACGATGCTGACAAGACCTAAATACACTCTCCTGCGGGAGTGTGAGACGACCAAGGAGGCCGCAGAGGTGCGTGACCTTCTGGAAGGGGAGGAGCTGACTTACGAAATTTCGGATGACGGACTGATTATACGGGTTCTGGCTGAAGATCTTTCCAAGGCGAATCTGCTGCTTGGCGCCAACAATATTCAGGCGGCCAGTTATGGGATTGACAATGTGACGGACGGCAGTTTTTCCACTACGGAGACTGACAAAGAGAAAAAATATATCGTTTATTTGGAGAAGCGTCTGGAAAATGATGTGCTCACTATGTTCAATGCAATCAAGAACGCTAGAGTGACGCTGAATATTCCTCAGGATGATGGTACGCTGATCGCTCAGGAGCAGGAATCTTATGCATGGGTGGTTTTGGAGCTGAAGGACGAGTTTTCACAGGAGAACGCGGCCTATTTGGCGCGCGCAATTGCCACTGCTCTTGGAAATGATACCACGAACAATATTGTCATTCTGGATGCTGACAGTAATATGCTGTTTACGGGGGATGAAAACTATTCTGCTTCCGGTATGGCAAACGCTCAGCTGTCAGTGAAAGATCAGGCAGAAAAAAATGTGATCAACAATGTGCGCAGGGTGATCCTTGGTACGAATGAGTTCGATAATGTGGAGGTATCTCCCAATCTGGTGCTGGACTTTTCAACGCAGAACCGGACGGAGCACACTTACACGCCGGCGGACGGACAAACTCAAGGTGTTTTGAGTCATGAGGATATCTTTAATTCCGAGAATGTCAGCGGTGTGGGCGGCGTGCCGGGAACAGATAGCAATGATGATGATCCCACCTATGTCTTGGAGGATAATTCCAATTCTTCATCTACACAGAGCGAGGAATCCAGGGACTATCTGCCAAATGAGACCATTACAACCACGGAGACACCTTCCGGGGTAATCAATTATGGGTCCTCTTCGCTGGCGGCATCTTTGATCCGTTACAATGTAATCCGGGAGGAAGATGTGGACGCGCAGGGACTTTTGGATGGCGTGAGCTGGGAAGAGTACAAGCTGGCTAATGCGGCGCGTACCCCCATACAAGTGGAAGACAATTTTTATGAGGCGGTGTCCAATGCCACCGGTATTTCGAGGGACAGTATTACTCTGGTAGCCTATAGCGAGAATCTTTTCTTTGATGCGGAGGGTTCCGCAATTACGGCTACAGATATTTTGCAGATCATACTGATCATTGTAATTCTTGCGCTCCTGGCCTTTGTGGTACTTCGCAGCATGCGCGGCGAGAAGCACGAGGAGGAAGAAGAGGAGCTTTCTGTGGAAACTCTCCTGCAGTCCGATGTGCGGCTTGAGGAGATCAGTTCCGAGAATGAGTCCGAGGAGAAGCGGCTTGTCAATAAATTTGTGGAAGAGAATCCGGAGGTTGCGGCGAATTTGCTGCGCAACTGGTTAAATGAAGACTGGGGGTAGGATAAATGGCAGCGAAGGGGACGGATGATAAGGTCAGTGGTGTCCAGAAAGCGGCTATCCTGATGATTGCTCTTGGGCCGGAAAAGTCTGCGGCGATATTTAAACACCTCAAAGAGGATGAGGTGGAGGAGCTTACTTTAGAGATTGCCAATACGCGGAGCATTACACCACAGCTTAAGGAGAGTGTAATCAACGAATTTTATCAGGTGTGTCTGGCACAGCAGTATATTGCGGAGGGCGGTATCAATTACGCGAAAGAGCTTTTGGAGAAGTCTTTCGGCCCCGAGAAAGCGATGGATGTGATCGGCAAGCTGACGGCGTCCCTGCAGGTGAAGCCTTTTGAGTTCGTGAGAAAGGCGGATGCAGCTCAGCTCCTTAACTTTATTCAGGATGAGCACCCGCAGACAATTGCCCTTATTTTGTCTTATCTGGCACCGGGGCAGGCAGCCATTATCGTGTCGGCGCTCCCGCCGGACAGACAGGCAGATGTAACGAAACGTATTGCCGTGATGGACCGAACGAGTCCGGATGTGATCAAGGAAGTGGAGAAGGTTTTGGAATCTAAACTGTCATCCCTGGTAAATCAGGATTACACGATTATCGGCGGCGTGGACGCCGTCGTAGAGATTTTGAATACGGTGGATCGTGGTACAGAAAAGCATATTATGGAGACGTTGGAGATCGAGGAACCGGAGCTTGCAGACGAGATCAGAAAGAAGATGTTCGTCTTCGAGGATATTCTGCTTTTGGACGACCGTGCGATTCAGCGTGTGCTGCGTGATGTGGACAATTCCGATCTGGCAATAGCCCTGAAGGGCTCCAATGAGGAGGTGCAGAACGCGATCTTTAACAATATGTCTAAACGTCTGGCAGTTATGATAAAGGAAGATATGGAGTTCATGGGACCTGTACGTATGAAGGACGTGGAGGAAGCCCAGCAAAAGATTGTAAATATTATTAGAAAACTGGAAGACGCTGCAGAAATTGTTATCTCCAGAGGCGGAGGTGACGAGATCATTGTCTAAACATATCAATAGAAATCTGTACAAGGCCGGCTGGGTAAGGGTAACCGACGAGGAAAAGTGTGTGATAGACAGCAATATGCTTTTGGAGGAGCGTATTGAGGAATGGGAAAATATACGGAAGGCCAATGCAGCTGCGCTGCCCTCCTTTGACGAGGAAGGGGAAGCGGGAGAACCAGAGTTTGTGAGCGGTCTTGGCGGCGAAGAGCTGGATGCGCTGTTTAGTGACGGCGATAGCTCTGGCAATATAATCAAGGCACCGGAAACGGCGGGCCCCAGCCTGGAGGAAGTGGAGGCGGAGGCAGAGCGTATTGTGGCGCAGGCCAGGGCAAAGGCGATGGAGATAGAGACGCAGGCCCGTCATGATGCCGAGATAGAGCGGGCTAATGCTGTCGAGGAGGGTTCAAGGCAGGGGTATGACGATGGGTATGCTCGGGGTATGTCGGAAGTGGAAGGCATGAAGCGGGAACTGGCTGAGAAAAAGAGACAGCTCGAGGCGGAGTTTGACGCTCTTTTAGAGGATTTGGAACCAAAGTTTATTGAGACCATCACGGATGTATACAGTCATATTTTTGGCGTGGATTTGTCTGATAACAGGGATATTCTGGTGCATTTGATAGATGCCACACTGCGTAAGGTGGAGAGCAGCAGAACTTTTATCGTGCATGTGTCGGCGGACGATTATCCCTATGTCAATATGCAGAAGCAGACCCTGATGGAGGGCGCGATAGCCGGCAGGGGGTTAATTGAGATCATAGAGGATATTGCTTTGGGAAAGGGAGACTGTATGATCGAGACAGATGGCGGAATTTTTGACTGTGGACTGGGTACACAATTGGACGAACTTACAAGAAAATTGCGAGTGTTATCCTATGAGAAGGTTTGAGGATGAATACAGCTATCAATTATTATAAATACAGCAGCATAAAAGATGATACTTTTTTCCGGAAAAAGGGCCGGGTGGAGAATGTGGTGGGGCTTACCATCGAATCCGCGGGTCCCGAGGCGAAGCTGGGAGATCTTTGTATGATATATCCTGTAGGGGACGAATATCCTCCAATTACTGCGGAAGTGGTTGGCTTTAAGGAGCGGAGAACACTTCTGATGCCCTGTGATAAGACCGATGGGATTGGTTTGGGATGTATGGTAGAAAATACAGGAAATCCTTTGACAGTGCCTGTCAGCGATGATCTTCTGGGAAAAGTTCTTGACGGCCTGGGCAGGATTGACGGCGAGTATCTGCCGGGTGTACCTTACAGCGTGGAAGCGCAGCCTCCGGATGCTATGAGCAGAAAGATTATTGCGGATGTGCTTCCTCTTGGTGTGAAGGCCATAGATGGGTTAATGACTGTTGGAAAAGGGCAGCGTATTGGCATCTTTGCAGGATCTGGCGTGGGAAAATCTACATTGATGGGAATGTTTGCAAGAAATACCAAAGCGGATATCAATGTGATCGCTCTGATTGGTGAGCGGGGCAGAGAGGTACGGGAATTTGTGGAGAGAGATCTGGGAGAGGAAGGCATGCGCCGCTCAGTGGTAGTGGTAGCTACCTCGGACAAATCGGCTCTCGAAAGAAACAAGGCGGCAAAGACCGCCTGCGCGATTGCGGAGTATTTCCGTGATCAGGGTAAGGATGTGCTTTTGATGATGGATTCCCTGACCCGTTTTTCCATGGCACAGCGCGAGATTGGGCTTGCCAGCGGAGAGCCGCCGGTTTCAAGAGGATATCCCCCCAGTGTTTACTCGGAGATGCCGCGTCTTTTGGAGCGTGCAGGCTGTGCGGCAGTGGGATCCATCACCGGACTTTATACAGTGCTGGTGGACGGTGATGATATGAATGAGCCTATTACCGATACAGCCAGAAGTATTCTGGATGGGCACATCATGTTAAACAGAAAACTGGCGCACCAAAATCATTACCCTGCAATTGATGTGCTGCAGAGCATTTCCAGATGCATGAGTCAGATTGTAAATAAAGAACATAAGACTCTTGCAGGGAAGCTTAAGAATGTGCTCGCCACTTACAGTGACGCGGAGGATTTGATCAATATCGGCGCCTATAAAAGTGGAAGCAATAAAAATATCGACTATGCCATCCAGAAGATTGATGCTGTCAATGATTTTTTGATGCAGGATGTGGATTCTAAATATGATTATGAGGAAGCCGTGGATATGCTGCGGGAGCTTTTTGCGCAAGCGGATGAGGATGCAGAGTAAGAGGTGACCAGCCATGGCAAAGTTCAGATACAGGATGCAAAGCATTCTAAATATCAAATATCAGTTCGAGACGCAGGCAAAGATGGAGGTCGGCAGGGCACAGATGCGTCTTAATGAGGAGCAGGATAAGCTGCAGAACCTGATTGACAGAAAAGCCGCTTATCTTGAGGAGGGCCGGCAGATACGCAAGAAGGCTCTCAAAGTAAATGATCTGCGGGATAACCGCAACGCTATGCTTATTATGGATGAGCTGATTGCAGCACAGCGGTTTGAGGTGAGAAAGGCCGAGAAGGCGCTGGAGGCCGCGCGGGCAAAATTAACACAGATCATGCAGGAACGCAAGATGCACGAAAAGCTCAAAGAAAAAGCCTTGGTTCAATTCCTAGAGGAGGAGAAGGCGGCCGAAGCCAAAGTGGTTGACGAGCTTACAAGCTACACCTATGGACAGCGTGGAAAGGAAAATGGGAATGGCAGCTGAAGCAATGAATGCGGGTATGCAACCCCCTCTTGATGCAGATGAGGAAAAAAAGAGGTTAAAGGAAGAAAAGAAGAAGCTTAAGGCAGACAAAAAGGCCCAGAAAAAGGAAGCTAAACAGCGCGCCAAGGAGCTTTCCGAGCAGGAGGAGCGACTTGACGATGATGGAGGCGGCATATCTGTTTTTTTTGTAACACTTGTTATTGTTATTATCTGGGTAGCGATTCTTTGTCTGTTGATTAAGCTGGACGTGGGCGGTTTCGGATCAGGCGTGCTGGCGCCTCTTCTCAAGGATGTGCCGGTAGTCAATAAGATTCTGCCTGAAGATAAGACAACTACTGTCGATGAGGAGGATTCCTACGGCGGCTATACAAGCCTGCGGGAAGCGGTTGATTACATAAAGGAGCTGGAGCTGCAGCTGGAGGATGCGCAGGCGGCGAGCTCAGTGGATTCTGAGGAGATGGCAGAGCTTCGAGCGGAAAATGAGAGACTGCAGACTTTTGAGGATGCCCAAGTGGAATTTGAACGCATCAAGACAGAATTTTATGAGGAAGTTGTCTATGCCGAAAACGGACCAGGTCCGGAGGAGTACCAGAAGTATTATCAGACGATTGATCCGACTACGGCAGAATATTTGTACAAACAGGTGGTACAGCAGCAGGAGACAGATCAGGAGATTAAGGACTATGCGCAGGCGTACGCGGAGATGAAACCGGCTCAGGCGGCAGCAATTTTTGAGGCGATGACAGACGATCTGGATTTGGCAGCCAAGATTCTTGACCAGATGAGCGCGGAGGATAGAGGAAAGATTCTTGGAGCAATGGATGCGGAGACAGCGGCGAGACTGACTAGAATTATGGATCCTGATTATTGAGTCTCATGTGATAAGTGACTTTTGGAAACGGCTTAATGAAAAGCCGCAGTATGCCGATATATATCATGTGGGAAACCACATGTTATATTATATATGCACACGGACATCCAAATGAAAATGTCAACAAGCTGACGGGTGCCCGGCGCATGAGCAGAGGCAGAGAAATCTTCCCTGCTCGATTTTTAGAGTACCTTGAAAATTTCAGAAAGGAGGAAAGAGCAAGGAATGACGGTAAACAATGTAAATGCCCTGCAGACTTTAGGCGCCGTGCAGGGAAGCCAGACATCTGTGAAACCGGAGGAGGCTGTGCAGGAGCGTTTCGACAAACTTATGGCCAAGATGGGAGATCAGCTTACCAAGATGAAGCAGCCACCGGCAGCCAAGACAGCACCGCAGGTTCCGAATCAGAATGCAGTGCAGAATGCCCAGGAATCGGTCCAGACAAAGGATACTGTCGGAGAGGAAGAAGTTGAGCAGACTGACACTGTGGAGGAGACCGAGGATGTAAAAACATCTGCGGATGATGCCAAAGATGCGGTGGAGCAGGATGGCGGCAAGACAGTGGAGACACGAGATGACAGTGTACAGGATACCGAGACCCAGGAGACTGTGGAGAGGGCAGCGGAAGAGTTAGTTCAGGAGATTGCCGATGTGATGGACATTCCCCTTGAAAAAGTGGAAGAAGTCATGGAAACTCTTGGGCTCACAGCCATTGATTTGTTTGATCCCGCCAATCTAAAACAACTGTTATTGAATTTGACAGAGAGTACGGATGAGATGGCGCTGGTGACCGATGAGACGCTTTACGGTAATCTGCAGGAGATTTTCCGTACTGTGCGGGATATTCAGGGAACTTTGCAGGAAGAACTGGGACTGAATGAGGAAGAGCTGAAGGTGCTGATGGAACAGATCAGCGAAGAACAGAAACAGCCTGCAGAGGCAGGGCAGCCCGCGGTGGAAAAAGAACAGACAGCTCTGACAGCTGAAACGGAGGGGCTTACAGGAAAAGAGCCTGAGGTAAGTGTGGAAGGAATGAAAGATTATACAGTGTCCGTACAGAAGGAGAGCGGCACCGTACAGGTCAAGGTGACGGTGGATGATCAAAGCGGTACGAAGCATGTCAGTGAACAGCTTACAGACACGGCAAAGCCTGAGACACAGCCTGTTCTGAAGAAAGAGACTATGGCAGATATGGGACATAAGGGAGAGAGCCAGGCGGGAGAACAGAATGCGGCCAATCCTTTTATGCACCAACTTTCTGCGGACACAGAAAAGGTAGAAACGCCGGTGGAGCGGCCGGTATACATGCAGCCCGAGACGAACCAGATTATGGATCAGATCGTGGAGTATATGAAGATTAATATTAAGCCTGAAACACAGGAGCTGGAGATGCAGCTGCATCCCGCAAGCTTGGGCACAGTACATGTACAGATTGCAGCTAAGGACGGCGTCATCACAGCACAGTTTGCCGCGCAGAACGAAACAGTGAAAACAGTTTTGGAAACGCAGATGATTCAGCTGAAAGAGCAGTTTGAAGAGCAGGGCATCAAGGTGGAGGCTGTGGAGGTCACAGTTGCAAACCACGGGTTTGGTGAACAGTTTAATAACGGACAGGAAGCGGCGGATCAGCAGCGGGAAACCGCAAAGAAAGGCACACGAAGGATCAATCTGAACTTGGAAGAACTGGAGGAAGATGGTTTGGAGGCGCTTGATGATTCGGAGAAAATTGCGGTGGAGATGATGCGGGCAAACGGCAGTACGGTAAATTATACCGTGTAGATGAAAAGACAGAGAGGAGTGAAAATATGGGAGTAGTACAGAAAGTAGAGAATGGCGAATTTGTGGAGTCCAATTCCGCGGCGTCTATAGCAAATGCACATAAAAAGAACGCGACGGGCAGTGATAGTTTGGATAAAGATGCGTTCTTACAGCTCCTTGTGGCGCAGATGAAATATCAGGATCCCCTGGAACCTACGTCTAACACAGAGTATATTTCTCAGTATGCAACATTCTCAGAGTTAGAGCAGATGCAGAATATGAGCGCATCTATGGATCTATTCCGGGCATCATCCTTAGTAGGTGAGACCGTACTTCTTAAGGTGACGGACAGTCAGGGCAGGACCACCAATGTGCAGGGTAATGTGGACTATGTTGTTTATGAGAAGAATAAAGCGTATTTGTCTGTGAACGGAGATCTCTATTCCATGGATGATCTGGATACTGTAGCAGATCCCACTTATCTGGAAGCATACAAGCTGGCAGCGGATTTCTTAAATATCTATAATAAGCTTCCGGCTATTGAGAATTTGACACTTGCCCAAAGAGCAAATGTAGAGAAGCTGGATGAGATGTACAGTGGTATGAACGATTACCAGAAGAGCTTCTTAAGCGACGAACAGGTAGATACCATGAAGAAGTATGTGAAGAAAATGAAAGATCTGGTGGCAGTCGCCGACGCAAATGGAGATGCAGACGAGGACGAATAAATGTTCCCGGTTTAAGAAGGGATATCTCAGGGAGGAGAGAGTATGAAGATTCAGGGAAGTTCTTTCCCTTCCATAGAACAACTGCAGAATCAATATTTAAACACAGGCAGAGCAAAGAGCGGGGCGCCCACGCAGGGAGATATCAGTTTTCAGGATATCCTGTCTAAAAAGACAGATGGGATCGGGCAGTCGGGGGAAGTCAAATTCTCCAAACATGCGACAAGCCGCCTGTCGGATAGAAATATTGAACTGACTGAGGAACAGGTGGAACGCCTGAACCTGGGTGCAGCAAAAGCTTCGGCGAAGGGGATAAATGAGTCATTGGTCATAGTAGATTCTCTCGCATTTATCGTGAGCGTGCCGAATCATACGGTTATCACGGCGATGGATCAGACGGAGACTGATGAAAATGTATTCACAAACATAGACGGAGCCGTAATCATATAAGCCGGACCTTACAGGAGGCTTACTGTCTTCGACTGACAGAGAGGACAGACGGTTCTTTACAGAATTAAGGAGGTCATTTCACTATGATGAGATCATTGTTTTCTGGCGTGTCGGGTCTGAAAACCCACCAGACCAGAATGGATGTTATCGGTAATAACATTGCAAACGTAAATACAACTGCATATAAAGCTCAGAATATGGTATTCAGCGATCTGTTATATCAGACTACTCAGGCGGCGTCCGGCGCAAATGCGGCTACCGGACGTGGAGGTATCAATGCAAGACAGATCGGTTTGGGCGCCAAGACCGCAGCCATCAATACGGCCATCACGAGGCAGGGTTCCGCTCAATCAACGAATAATCCGTGGGATGTCATGATTTCCGGTGAGTCTTTCTTTATCGTAAATAGTGGCTCGCAGAATTTCTTCACCAGAGACGGCTCCTTCACCATTGATGGTGCGGGCAATTTGGTTATGGCAAGCACTGGTTATCGCGTGATGGGCTGGCAGGTGGATGAGGAGACAGGAGATATCCGCTCCGATGTGGTATCCGCCCTGCAGGTTATGAATCGGGAAAACCTGATCGCTGACGCGGAGGCGACCAGTATGGCTTATGCGTCAGGTATTGTTGATAAGAACGATACGGATGTACACAGCACCCAGGGCCTGATTATGACGTTGAGCTTTTATGATGCACTGGGTTACCAGTACACGGCGAAGATGAGCGTCCATGCGCTGAGTCAGGATGGACAGTATTATGTAGAACTCGACGATATTATAAACAGCGATGGTGTGTCGTTGGTGGATTACTATAATCTTGAGAATATCGGCCAGATCGCAACCTTTGGTTCAGGTGGAAATATCACGGAGACGAAAGTTTATTCCACACCGGATAATGTGACTTATAAAGAACCAGCAGGAGGTGCGAATCCGCCGACGGCTGCAGATCCTGCTACCTTTAAGGTAGATTATAACTTTGATGAAATCCTTGATGGTTATTCGAGAAGCCCTATCATGGGGATCGCGGGGAGCAGCGTGGTGGTAAAGACCATAGGAACTGCAACCACGGCTCCTGCGGACGGTGATGCGCTTGCACCGAGCACTGCGGTAACGATGGGTGGTACGGCGGTGTTGACCAAAGATGTTCTCTGTTCAGAGTATGGGCTGATCTATGATGAGAAGGATAATAAATATTATTATCAGCCGGCTGCGACGACGGCCAATCCTAATCCGTCAAGAGTTGAGCTGGGTACCGATATTACATCGGGAAGTGCGGATGCCACTGCCAATATTACTAACTGGCAGAGTGTGCTGAGCCAGTTGAGCGGTGATGACGCAACGACGACCGCTCCGACAGTGGCATTAGACACCACACAGAATCTTACTATCGGGGATGACGGCAGCGTGACCATTACTTTTGATGCAACATTTACCTCGAAGCCGGATATTCCTGCCAATACCGTTTACAATGGTACAACAAAGCAGTTTGCTGCTACGCTGAACTATCCTGATGCAAATGACCCGGCGGCATCGACTGTTTTGGAGAAGGCGTATGGTCTGCATAGCGACGATAATACAACTTATACGATCAACTATATTTCGCCTAATGGCTATGCCAGCATAACTAAGAATGAAAGCTATGGCGGTAATATGCTGGTGTTTGATACAAAGACTGGTAAATTCTCCTATGTAGGGAATCCGGATCAGGATGCGGTGACGCTTGATTTTGCAGGCTCTGCTACGGATATGACGGGCGCGCCGGTAGATCTGGGACACTTTACAGACATCTCAATCGATTTCTCGACGGTGTCCAACGTGAATAACGGCAAAGTTTCTACAGCTGGTTTGGATAACGGTGATGGCAGCTCGAACAATTTGGGTGCAGGCCGTAAGCGCGGTGAGATGATTGGTGTTGAGATAGGTCAGGACGGTAAGATCAGAGCTTCTTATGATAATGGCATGACGAAGCTTTTGGGTCAGATTGCGGTTGCCAAGTTTGCAAATGCTGCTGGTCTTGCAAAAGCAGGCAATAACCTTTATTCTACGACTATGAACTCGGGTGATTTCGATGGAATTGGTATTGATATTACGTCGGATGGCGAGGGGTCTATGGAGTCGGGCGTTTTGGAGATGAGTAATGTGGATCTGGCCGGTGAGTTTACAGAGATGATTACTACACAGCGTGGTTTCCAGGCTAACAGCCGTATTATTACTACATCGGATTCTATGCTCGAAGAGCTCGTAAATTTGAAGAGATAATGACTTGAAAATAAAAGATGGTTCCATTTCGAGGCCGCGTTCTGCGGCCTCGGTTGATGTTTGGGGAAGATATGGGAAATATGTACCAGAAAAGGGTGCTTTTGCGATGAATTGTGGAATTTTTCTCTTCTTTTACGTTTTTTGGAAAGAGGATTGGTAATTTTGCTTTTGCAGTTTGAGAAGATGTGTGTTAAAATGATCTAGTTGCATGATATGAAAAAATGGAGGCCAGTCTATGATAGAGGTCACGAAGATCAACGGTGTTAAAGTTCTAATTAATCCAGATTTGCTGGAGTTAGTGGAGGAAACGCCGGATACGGTATTGTCTTTTACTACAGGCCGGAAATTAATTGTAAAAGAAAGTAGACAAGAGGTAAAAAATTTAGTAAAATCGTATAGAAAGGATATTTTTGCAAATTAGTGTAAAAGTGGGTGCGTACATATGGATATAGCTTCGATAGTTGGCTTGGTAGCATGCTTTTGTCTGATGATCTTTGGTATGGTGTGGGGCAAGGATTTCTCGGTTGTCAAGGGATTTGCGGATATGCCGTCTGCGTTGGTTACCTTTGGCGGTTCCTTCATGTGTATTTTGGCAAGTTATACGCTGCCTGATTTCCTGGCAGGTTTTAAGAGTTTTGGACTGATCTTTCAGACGTCTACGATGAATGTGCCTGAGATCATTCAAAAAATCATAGAGCTTTCAAATGTTGCCCGTAAAGAGGGCCTGCTCTCATTGGAGGAAGCGGCCAGTGATATTGAAGATGAGTTCTTGAAGAAGGGAATTCTTTTGATTGTTGACGGTACGGATCCGGAGCTTGTAAGGGCTATTATGGAGACAGAGCTGGTGAGCGTAGAGGGCAGACATAAGGATAAGATTGGATTTTGGGAGAATGTGGCAGCTATGGGTCCTGCCTGGGGTATGATTGGTACGCTGATTGGTTTGATCAACATGCTGCGTGACCTGTCGGATTTCGCATCCATCGGGCCGAACATGGCTGTTGCACTGGTAACTACTTTCTACGGTTCTGTACTGGCAAACTGGATTTGTAACCCCGTTGCGACGAAGCTGAAAAGTAAAAATGCAGAAGAGATGATGATGAAAGAGATTGAGATAGAGGGTCTTCTATCTATCCAGGCAGGTGAGAATCCGCGTGTGATAGAGGAAAAGCTCAAATCCTTCCTGGCGCCTGCTGACAGAGGTACACCTGGAGACGAGGGTGGAGGTGAGATGGATGGCTAACAGAAAGCCCGATGAACCACCAAAAGGCGCTCCGGCGTGGCAAACCACTTTTAGTGATTTGATGAATTTGCTCCTCTGCTTTTTTGTCTTGCTTTTTTCTATGTCGACTATTGATGAGGTGAAGCAGGAGAAAGTTGTGGCATCTTTCAACCAGATGTTTTCGGTGTTTGATGCAGGGGCGACTGCTATTGGGGATGGTATGCTGATCAGTAACGGCGTCAGCCAGCTTAATGAGCTGGATGAATTTATAAATAGTACTGGCAAGCAGGATGACGGAGAAATTGTTTCTGAAGACGTGGCAAGCAGTGCAGCCGCTGCCGCTCGAGAACAATTGGAAGAAGCGCAGATGGAAGAATCCGAATCGCTTGCTGAAAAGATTCAAGAGGCAGTCGACGAGAATGACATGGTGGATCAGGTGGAAGTGCAGTTTACGGCCCAGTATGTTCAGCTGACACTCAAGGGATCATTGCTTTTTGATTCGGGAAGCACCCTTTTAAAGGAGGAGGCTAAGCCGGTTTTGAATCAGGTGGGAGTAATTCTGGAGCGGTATGCAGAAGGTACTATCGAGATTGAAGGCCATACGGATAATGTTCCTATGTCGGGAGCTAAGTATTCCAATAACGATGAATTGAGTTCAGGCCGTGCGCTCTCGGTATTTGATTATATTCTCTCGATTACAAATCTGAATCCTGCTAATATCAAGCATGCGGGCAGAGGAGAATACCTTCCTGTTGCAGATAACTCTACACCGGAAGGGAGAGCAAAGAACAGAAGAGTGGAGATTAAAATATACAACTCGCTCAGTTCTTACTAAGTTAAGTGTAGAAGGAGAAATAAAGGTTATGAAAAAAAATCTGATTTCCATAATTATTTTGGCATTGTTAATTGTAAATATTGTGTTAACAGCCATAATGATGTTCAGTGTGGTAGGCGCTTCTACCAAGACTGCTGCACTGGTGGACAATATCTCTACCGCATTGAGCCTGGAATTGGCTTCAGGTGAAGGAGGCGGGGTGGCCGTTTCCATGGCAGATACTGAGACTTATTCCTTTGCGGACGATATGACAATCCCTCTAAAGAAGAGCGAGGGGGATGATAAGGATCATTATTGTATCATTTCTGTGACATTGTCTATCAATACGAAAGCTGATGTGTATAAGAAGTATGGTTCTGACCTGTCTATGCAGGAAGGGTTGATAAAGGATGAAATTAACAGCGTCTTTGCTGAGTATACGATGGAGGAGGCAAGGGATAATCAGCCTGAAATAAAGCAGGAGATCCTTAGCAGAATTCAGAAAATGTTTGATTCCAACGAGTATATCTATAATGTGTCCTTTGGCGACATCATGTTTGGATAGTGCTTAGACTAGAAGACGACCACAGGAGGTGAACTTTCGTGGGTGAGGTACTATCACAAAGTGAGATAGACAATTTGCTGGCCGCTTTGAGCAGCGGCGAGCTGGATACAGAAGAGCTAAATAGTGGAGACGAAAAACAGGTAAAGAATTACGACTTTAAACGGCCTACAAAGTTCTCCAGAGAGCATTTAAGAACACTGGAAATTATATATGAGCAATATGGCCGGCTCCTTTCCACGAGTATGCAGGTGTATTTAAGAAAAAATATTCAAGTGTCGGTGACGAGCTCGGAGACAGTTATTTTTTCTGAATTTTCAAACTCGCTTTCAAATCCGGTTATTTTAGGGATTGTAGATTTTCACCCTCTGGGCGGAACAATTCTGATAGAATTGGCATCCCAGCTTGGATTTACCATGATAGACAGAATGCTGGGCGGAGCTGGTGATCCGCTTGAGAAGAGCAGAGAATTTACAGAGATTGAAATGACAATAATAGAAAAGATGATGGTAGTCTGCATGCAGCTGATGCGGGAGCCGTGGAGAAATGTTGTCGAGATCAATCCGATGATGGAGAGGATCGAGACAAATTCCCAGTTTGCACAGATTATTGCTCCTAATGATATGATTGCTATTGTCACCTTGAATATGAAGATAGGTGATGTGGAAGGATTTATGAATATATGTCTCCCCTTCTTTACGTTGGAGAGTGTTATGGATAAGCTCAATACAAAATTCTGGTATGCGAATATGCAGGAGCAGGATGATGAGAATTTTGAAGAGTATATCGAAGCACTCCTCAAGAGAGTGGATGTTCCAGTCAAGGCTGTGTTGGGGAAAACGAATATATCGGTCACCGATTTTGTAAATTTACAGGTCGGCGATATTATACGACTAGATACCGAGGTGGAGCAGGATCTTACGGTGTACGTGGGTAATATCAAAAAATTCACCGCACTTCCGGGTACAAGCAGGGAGAAAAATGCTGTGCGTGTCACTTCGGTGATCAGAGAGGGGGAATAGAAGCATGGACGGAATGTTATCACAGGATGAAATAAATGCGCTGTTGAACGGCACTGATGAGCCTTCAGACGGAAATGTATCAGATGCAGATGATTCGCTGCTGACAGACATTGAGAAGGATGCTGTCGGTGAAGTCGCTAATATCAGCATGGGCGCATCAGCTACCACCCTGTTTTCCATCGTAAATCGAAAGGTCAATATTACGACGCCGGTTGTCAAGATGGCGACTTGGAAGAATGTATTAGAAGATTACGAAAAGCCCTGCGTATTTATTCTGATCAAGTATACACAGGGATTGGATGGATCGAATATTCTGATCTTAAAGGAACATGATGTAAAGATTATTACCGATCTTATGATGGGGGGCGATGGCAGTAATACGGATGGTGAGCTGGGAGAGCTGCATTTGAGTGCAATCTCGGAGGCTATGAACCAGATGATGGGTTCTTCGGCCACATCGCTCTCCACCATGCTTGGGAAGATGATTGATATCAGTCCGCCGGAAGCAAGCCTGGTGGACCTTACGGCATTTAAGTCCGGCGGTGACATTGCAGCGTTTTTGGAGGGTACTTTTGTAAAAATATCTTTTCGGATGCAGATTGATGATCTGGTGGATTCAACGATCATGCAGTTGTACCCGGTGGAGTTTGCAAAAGAGATTTATAATACTTTTATTGCCAGCCAGAGCGGAGATGCACCGGAGCCAGAGCCAGCACCGGCCCCTGCTCCGGCACCAATGCCGGCAGCTGCACCACAGCCTGCGCCGATGCCGGCGGCTGCACCACAGATGGATATGAGTCAAATGCAGGCGATGCCGCAGATGGATATGAGTCAAATGCAGATGATGCCGCAAATGGGGATGCCTCAAATGGGAATGCCGCAGATGCAGATGATGCCCCAGATGATGCAGCCTAATATGAATGCCCAGCCAGTGCAGTTCCAGAGTTTTGCGGGGACCTTTAACCCTATGCAGCCTCAGGAAAATATTGATTTGATTAAGGATGTACCGTTGGAAGTAACGGTGGAGCTGGGGAGAACTTCAAAATCCATTTCTGATATCCTGGATTTTGCACCGGGTACAATCATTGAATTGGATAAAATTGCCGGTGAGCCAATTGATGTATTGGTCAATGGCAAGTTTGTAGCAAAAGGCGAGGTAGTAGTAATCGAAGAAAGCTTTGGTATTCGGGTTACCGAAATTATCAAATAATATGTGATAGGAGAAGAGAGATGGCAAAAAATATTTTAGTATGTGACGATGCGGCGTTTATGCGAATGATGATCAAAGATATCCTGACCAAGAATGGTTACAATGTGGCAGGAGAGGCGGAGAACGGTGCGAAGGCTGTTGAAAAGTACAATGAACTTAAGCCCGATCTCGTGCTGATGGACATCACGATGCCGGAGATGGATGGAATCCAGGCTCTCAAGAAAATCAAGGAGGGTGATCCTGGCGCTATGGTTATTATGTGTTCTGCTATGGGTCAGCAGGCTATGGTAATTGAGTCCATTCAATCTGGAGCCAAGGATTTCATTGTAAAGCCCTTCCAGGCTGATCGTGTTCTGGAGGCTGTGAAGAAGGTTGTAGGCTAATGCTCCTTGCGCTTGAGGACAGGGCAGTTGATTCTTATACACAGTTTGTGACAGTATTGTTGCTGTTTGTATTCGTGTTGGCGATTACTGCGTTTGTAACGAAGTGGGTCGGTGGTTATCAAAGGGGAAAGTCTGCAGGTACGAACCTGGAGCTTATAGAGGCACTCAGACTGTCTAATAATAAATATGTCCAGATTGTAAGAATTGGACGGAAATATTTGGCGGTTGCAGTTTGCAAAGATACTGTTACAATGTTATCAGAGATTCCTGAGGAGGATTTGAGTTTTCCTGAGGGGTTTAATAGAAGTACGTCTACTTTTAAAGACGTGCTTGCGAAAATTCAGAAAGAAAGAATCCTGGAAAAAGAAGACGGGCGAGACGAATGAAGAAATATTTTTCCGGATATTATTTTGTGAAATTAATATGCCTGCTAATGGTGGCAGGCATATTGTATCTTAATTGGGGGGAGACTGCGTATGCAGGAAATGATACCCCCTACCGGGAATCCAATCTCACCGGCACTTCCGACGAGAGGACAAATGTGGATCCGCCCGGGGCATCGGAGAATGCCGATGATCTGGCTGAATTGAATATTGCCAATACGGTGACGGTTACATACAACGATGGTAATGGTAATGTGAATGGCGCACTGCGGATTCTGGTGATCCTTACCTTAATTGCTATTGCACCGTCATTGATTATTATGTTAACCTCGTTTACGAGAATTATCATTGTTCTCCACTTTACGAGGCAGGCATTGAACACACAGACGGCTCCGCCGAACACAGTATTGATCGGTATAGCCTTGTTTTTGACGTTTTACGTTATGCAGCCGACAATGACTGCGGTCTATACGGAAGCGGTTGTTCCTTTCGAAGCGGGTGAACTGACGCAGGAGGAGGCTCTTACTGCTGCTGCAGCACCGATCAGGCAATTTATGTACGGGCAGACCCAGAAGAGTGATGTGAATTTTTTTATGGATCTTTCCCGCACTGAGTGGAATGGCGAGTTAGATGATATTCCGATGAGTGTTCTTGTTCCAGCTTTTATCATTAATGAGCTGCGGACTGCCTTCATCATCGGTTTCCTGATTTATATTCCGTTTATTGTGATTGATATGGTGGTTGCTTCCACGCTGATGAGTATGGGTATGATGATGCTGCCGCCGACCACGATCTCCATGCCTTTTAAGATTCTCCTATTTGTGCTTGCAGATGGATGGTATCTTGTGATAAAGGGTGTGGTGGAGAGCTTTTATTATTAAATCGAGGAAGGGTAGGGTGTAGGGGTATGACAGTCAATGATGTCACAGCCATTGCCGAGGAGGCGATCTATACGATTATTAAATGTGCCGCACCGATGCTTCTTGTATCCTTGATTGTAGGTCTGGCTGTGAGTATTTTTCAGACAGTTACATCTATTCAGGAGCAGACACTGACATTTGTTCCGAAAGTTTTGGCAATTTTTTTGGCGTTGATCATTATGGGGCATTGGATCATGAATAATATGGTGGAATTTATGACGGGATTATGGACAGATTTTAATCGCTTTATAAGATGAGGAACAGGGTATATTTAGGAAAGTGGCGCTATGTTGGATATCAGCTTTAGTTATGAGGAGTTGGAATATTTTCTGTTGATTCTGGTGCGGGTTAGCTGCTTTATATACGTCGCTCCAATTTTCAGCATGTCAAATGTGCCGCAGAGAGTAAAGATAGGATTTAGCATTTTTCTTGCCTATCTGCTCTATCAGTCAGTTGATCACAACGAAGTGGTTTACAATACGCTTCTGGGCTATGCAATAATCGTAATGAAGGAAGCGCTAACAGGTTTCCTGATTGGATGGGGGGCACAGATATGCACAACAGTCACTTCTTTTGCGGGAAGCATTGCTGATATGGAGATTGGGCTGTCAATGGTGTCTCTGATGGATCCAACGACTAAGGAACAGGCCACCTTTACTGGTGTTTTTTATCAGTATATATTTATGCTTTTTATGCTCATTTCGGGTCTATACCAGTATCTTTTAGGAGCGCTGGCAGATACCTTTATTTTGATTCCGATCAATGGTGCGGTTTTTAAGTCGGAGGCGCTGCTTAAGTCAATACTCCTGTTTCTTGGAGATTATATTGCAATAGGATTCCGCATTATTCTGCCGATTTTCTGTGCCATGATTTTTTTAAACTGCGTGCTTGGTGTGCTCGCCAAAGTGTCTCCACAGCTCAATATGTTCGCTGTAGGTATACAGTTCAAAGTGCTTGTGGGGCTTACAATTCTTTTTCTTTCTGTACGGATGCTGCCCGTGTTGTCGGACAATGTCTATACGCAGATGAAGAGGATGATCGTATCCTTTGTGGAGGGGATGGCGTGATTTTACAGTATAATCTCCAGTTTTTTGCCAAGGACGGCCCCGGCGGAGAAAAAACCGAAGAACCTACTCACAAAAAGCTGTCTGATGCGCGAAACGAAGGGCAGGTAGCCAAGAGTAAGGAAGTGACCAGCGCTTTTGAGATGCTGACGGCTTTTTTGATGATTCGTTTTCTCGTGGAATATATGGGAACCGTTTTTGCTGGAAATATGTACAATATATATTCCCAGATTCCAGAGTATGTGAAGCAGTATAATGGAAAAATTCAATCCCAGACTTTTCGGATGCTCTTTATTGAATCGCTGCTAAGAATACTGCAGATTATTCTGCCGTTTTTGCTGGCTGGTTTTCTAGTTGCATTTATCACCAATCTCTTGCAGGTAAAGTGGAAGATAACTACGAAACCGCTTCATCCGAAGTTTAGTAAGCTGAATCCGGTGAGTGGATTTAAACGATTTTTTTCTCCCAATTCACTGATTGAATTGTTAAAGTCTGTTTTGAAATTGACGCTGATCGGATATGTAGTATACGATTATCTGAAAAAAAATATGCCGCCGATCTTTCAGCTATATGATATTTCCCTTAATCAGGGCATTGCACAGGTAGGTATGCTTGTGATTAATCTGGGGATCAGGATCTCTCTATTTTACATGTTGATTGCAGCGGCGGATTTTGCTTACCAGAAGATTAAATTTAAAAAAGATATGAAGATGACCAAACAGGAGGTCAAGGATGAGTATAAAAACCAGGAAGGAGATCCACAGATCAAGAGCAAACAGCGTCAGAGGATGATGGAGGCCTCCCGGCGTCGTATGATGCAGAAGCTTCCTGAGGCGGATGTAGTTATCACAAACCCGACCCATTATGCTGTGGCTATCAAATACGAGCCGGAAGTCTATGACGCTCCCTACGTGGTGGCAAAAGGAGCAGACTATTTGGCACAAAAGATCAAGGATGTGGCAAAGGAGAACCACATCGAAATTGTAGAAAATAAGCCCCTGGCCCGTATGCTCTACGCCAATGTAGAAGTGGGGAGTGTGGTGCCGCCGGAACTGTATCAGGCTGTGGCGGAGGTGCTGGCTTTTGTTTACCATCTGCAGGGTAAAGTGTAATCATGTGTCAGCTTAACAGTGTCGGTGAAAATAGTGTTTGTTATTAAAAATACAGGATAGGAGGTGATACGCGATGCAGAAGCAGAAATTGAAGATTGGAGATATTTTTGTTACATTATATGTGCTGGCAGCTTTTATCATGCTGATTGTGCCGATTAAATCCGAGCTTTTGGATGTGCTTTTGGCTTGTAATATCGCGGTCGCCTTTACTATTATGTTTGGCTGTATGTTTGCCAACGAAGTATTGCAGATGTCCTTCTATCCGACGATTCTGCTCTTTACGACTATTTTTAGAATTGCGCTTAACGTTTCCTCCACCAGGTTGATTCTCTCGGAAGGAGATGCGGGAAATGTGGTGCAGACTTTCGGCGGATACGTTGGCGGCGGTAATCTTGTCATCGGTGTTTTGGTATTTATTATTTTGATTATCGTTCAGTTTATGATTATCAACAAAGGTTCTGAGCGTGTGGCTGAGGTAACTGCAAGATTTACGCTGGATGCTATGCCTGGTAAGCAGATGGCTATTGACGCTGACTTGAATACCGGAGCCATAACGGATGAGGAGGCAAAGAGACGCAGGGATAAAATTCAGGAGGAGTCTACCTTTTTCGGTTCTATGGATGGTGCCGTGAAGTATGTTAAGGGAGACGCCACCGCAGGTTTGATTATTACTTTTATCAATATTGTGGGTGGTATTGCTTTCGGTGTGGTACAGCAGGGGCTGGAGATTGGTGAGGCGCTCAGTAAATATACAATTTTGACGATCGGTGACGGTCTGGTGAGTCAGATTCCTTCTCTTTTGATCTCTCTTGCTACAGGTATTCTGGTCACTAAGGGTTCCAAGGAAGCGGATTTCGGTACAGTGTTGATCAGTCAGCTTTTTGGTGCTCCTAAAGTAATGTATTTGGTGGGGGCGGTTTTGGCTTTTCTCGGAATTGTTACCCCTCTTAACGCAGTGGTGTTTGTAGGTCTTGGTTTGATTTTTGTTGTGGTTGGCAGGGTGATGGCCGGTACCATAGAGACAGCGGAGATTGAACATGAGGCTGATGAGGAGGAAGCGGCCGCAGAGGAGATCAGGCAGCCGGAAAACGTCACCTCTCTCCTACAGGTGGATCCTATCGAACTGGAATTCGGTTACGGCATCATTCCATTAGCGGATGTTAACCAGGGCGGGGATCTTTTGGACCGCGTGGTTATGATCAGAAGACAGATCGCTCTGGAACTTGGTACGGTGGTGCCGATTATTCGTCTTCGTGATAACATACAGTTGAATCCAAACCAATATATTATTAAGATAAAAGGGGTACAAGTCAGCGAGGGTGAGATTTTGTTCGATCACTATATGGCCATGAATCCTGGCTATGTGGAGGAGGAGATCACTGGTATTCCAACTTTTGAACCGTCCTTCCACCTTCCTGCCATTTGGATTACAGAAGGCCAGAGAGAGCGTGCGGAGAGTATGGGTTATACGGTGGTAGACCCGCCTTCTATTATTGCAACACATTTGACGGAGATCATCAGGCAGTATATTTCAGAGCTTCTCACCAGGCAGGATGTACAGAGCCTCGTGGATAACTTAAAGGAGACCAATCCATCTCTTGTGGAGGAGCTTTATCCAAAGCTTCTGGGACTTGGTGAAATTCAGAAAGTATTGCAGAATCTTCTGAAAGAGGGCATATCTATCAGAGATCTGCTTACTATATTTGAGACATTGGCGGATTATGCCACTACCACCAGAGATACCGATATTCTGACGGAATACGTCAGACAAAGCTTAAAGCGTGCAATCTCCGGCAAGTTTTTCCCGGCTAATGAGACCACCAGTGTTGTAACCTTGGATCCGAAGCTGGAACAGGAGATTATGGCCAGCGTTAAGCAGACGGAGCAAGGGGCATATTTGACGCTGGATCCGGCGAAGACTAAGAGTATTATGGATTCTCTTAGCATTGAGGTCAAGAAATTAGAAGACCTTGGCAAGATACCGCTTGTAATTACATCTCCTATTGTGCGGGCTTATTTTAAGAAGCTGACAGAGGATTACTATAAGGATCTGGTTGTTGTGTCTTACAATGAGGTGGAGTCTACCGTTGAATTACAGTCAGTTGGGATGGTGACAGCATAATGATAATCAAAAAATTTACCGCAAAAACTGAGAAAGAAGCGATTGAAAGCGCCAGGGACGAGCTGGGGGAAGGCGTTGTTGTGATGAATGTCAAGCCCGTGAAAAACAGGGGCTTTTTCGCATTTTTAAAATCCCCCATGGTAGAGGTTACGGTGGCTTTGGAGGAGGAGAGCGAAAAATATACTGCGGCGGTATCTGCCATCAACAGTGTGATTGCGTCAAGCCAGATGAAGGAGGAGGAACAGGTAAAAGAAACGCCTGTAACGGAAAACGCAGGAAAGAAGGATTCGAACAGTGCTATAGAAGAGAAGCTGGATAGTCTGCAGTCTCTTTTAGAGCAGCAGCTGCAAAAGCCTGATGAGGAGAGAGAAGAGAAGGAGAAAGAAAAAGAGAAAGAGAAAGAGGTTCCTCAGGAAGAGAAGGCAGAGGAGACTGAGACTGACAAATTTATGCGTCTATTGCATGATACCATGCTGGATAACGAGGTGGATGAAAAGTATGCTCAGGAGATCATTGATGAAATTGAGCTGGTAAATAAGCCAAATATTCCCTTTGACTATGCGCTCGCAAATATCTATCAAAAGATGATACTTAAATTTGGTAAGCCTGCCGGCATTGAGCCGGCCGCAAATGGGATCAAGCTTGTGTTTTTTATCGGGCCTACGGGAGTGGGAAAGACTACCACGATTGCCAAGATTGCTTCGAAGTTTCGTGTGGATGAGAAAAAGAAAGTGGCGCTTCTCACAGCGGACACCTACCGTATTGCAGCAGCAGAGCAGCTTCGAACTTACGCGAATATTTTGGAGGTGCCTTTCCGTGTAATTTATACGGTGGAGGAGATAGGAAAGGCTTTAGAGGATTTTAGAGGTTATGACTATATAATGATCGATACAGCGGGGCATTCCCATCAGAATAGTACGCAAAAAGATAACATGCGTAATATTATACATGCCGTGGATGACAAAGTAGAGAAGGAGGTTCATCTTGTTTTAAGTGCAACAACAAAATACCGGGATCTGATTAGTATTGCGGATTCCTACAGAGAGATGGCAGATTATAAGCTTATTTTTACGAAACTGGATGAGACGACGACGTTGGGAAATCTGTTGAATCTGCGCCTCTATACAGGAGCTTCGCTGTCCTATGTGACCTGCGGGCAGAATGTGCCGGACGACATTGAGGATTTTAATCCGCAAAAGACAGTTAAGAGATTGCTCGGGGGAAAGAACTAAGGATTAAGAAGGAGGCCTAATGTGGATCAGGCTGAACAATTGAGAAGGATAATTAAGGGAAGCGCTCCGCAGAGGCGACCTCTCGCCAGAGTTATCACTGTTACAAGCGGCAAGGGGGGAGTTGGAAAGTCAAACACAGCGATCAATCTCGCTATACAATTTCGCAGAATGGGACAGAAGGTCATTATTTTAGATGCGGATTTCGGACTTGCCAATATAGAGATCATGTTCGGGGCAGTGCCTAAACATAACTTATGTGATTTAATATATCAAAGAATGGGTATTAAAGATATCATCACCTGGGGTCCCATGGAAGTTGGTTTTATATCTGGCGGTTCCGGGATTTCGGGCATGTCCAATCTGAATCGAGATGAACTGAGCTATATCGTAGAAAGTCTGTCAGAGCTTGATGAGATAGCTGATACCATTATTGTGGATACCAGTGCGGGAATTGCTGATGCGGTGTTGGAGTTTCTGGTTGCCAGCGGAGAGATTCTACTTGTAACGACACCGGAACCTACTTCCATTACCGATTCCTATTCGCTTTTGAAAGCGCTGGGCCGGAACCCTCATTTTCGGCCGGAGATGACACAGATACGTGTAATTGCTAATAAAGTGTCGGATGCGAACGAGGCACGTGCGTTATATGCAAAACTGGAGACCGTGGTAAATAAGTATCTTAAAGTGCCGATTTCTTATTTGGGGATGATTCCTCAGGATCCTCAGCTGGCAAGGGCTGTTATGCAGCAGATGCCGGTATCTTTGGATAATCCGAAAGCCCGGGCTGCTGTGGCTTATGAGATTTTGGCGGCGAAGCTGACGAATAGAGAACTGAACAAAACGATTCCGAGGCGTGGTATGGCGGAATTCTTTTCTTATATTATGTCAAAAAAATAGAAGGCTGTGAAGCTGACGCGGGATGAAAGAGGGAAAACATATGGCGGAATTATTGTCAAAATATGTGGCAGCTGACAGTGAGGTGGAGCTGCGGGCGATAGAGAAGGATCATGAGCAGACGAAGGATAAAGTGACTAGATCCCATCGGAGCAGAGTACTTCACATTCTTTCGGAGAATCGGCTTGAGATTGCCATGCCGATTGAGAACGGGAAGCTGATTCTTCTGCCGGTGAATGGCAGATATGATATGTATTTTTACGGAGATAATGTAGTTTACCAGTGTAATGCACAGGTGGTGGATAGGTACCGCCTTAACGGCCAGTATGTACTGGTGATGGATCTGACCAGCAATCTTCGCAATTACCAGAGAAGAGAGTATTATCGGTTCAGCTGTGCGCTGGAGATGGATTCCAGGCAGATTGGTGAGGAGGAGCTCTCCATTGCAGCGCAGAAGGAACTTCTGCCTGAACTTCCACTGAAGAGCAGCGTAATTGTGGATATCAGTGGTGGCGGGCTTAGGTTTGCCGCATATTATGCCTATGAGGTGAACAGCCTGATTTTGTGTGTATATCATCTGACTGTGGAAGGAAGGGAAAAAGAATACAGGCTGGTGGGGAGAGTGCTGGCGGTGAATGAGGTGGAGAATACACCGGGTGTATATGACCACCGTGTACAATATGTCAATGTGGACCCCCAGGATAGAGAGGAGATTATCCAGTATATTTTTGACGAGGCAAGAAAGAGTCACAAAAAGATAGATTACTGATGATGAATGGAGCAGATGTTTACAAACAGAGAGGAGGTTTAGGCTAAAATTATGAAAAATATACTGCTTGTTGACGACTCTGCACTCATGAGAAGGGTACTCTGTGATATAATAGAGTCAGATAAACGATTCCGAGTACAAGATCGTGCGGTGAATGGCTTGGATGCACTGAGTATGCTTAGTAGGAAAAAGTATGATGCGGTGATCCTGGATATCAATATGCCACAGATGAATGGACTTGAGCTTTTAAGAGAACTGCAGAAACGCAGGATTT
The DNA here is from genome assembly GCA_002493835.1 of Lachnospiraceae bacterium UBA7060. GTDB lineage: Bacteria > Bacillota > Clostridia > Lachnospirales > Lachnospiraceae > UBA3282. The sequence goes on from DLAA01000132.1 coordinate 35,068, forward strand.
CGGCGAAGGTTATTGTGGCAAGTACAGACACCAAGGATGGCGCGAAGGTTACGCTGGATGCTTTGGAACTGGGGGCGCTTGATTTTATCCATAAGCCGACCAGTGCCTTGGATTGTCGAGACAGTGAGTTCAGGCAGCATTTTTTGCAGATTCTGGAGGCGGTGACGGAAGCAATTCCTTTGGAACAGCCGCAGAAGCCTGTTCAGAAGGAGCCCGTAAAGCCAAAATTCAGTTCTTTAAAGAGCCCCATGGTGAGAACAGCTCCTGCTCCGGAGCGTGCGGAGAAGAAGGAGCCGACACCATCCTTTGGAAAAGCGGTCTATGATTCAGGCAGCCAAATAGTGGCGCTGGCAAGTTCTACGGGAGGTCCCAAGGCTTTGCAGGCTGTGATTCCAAGACTTCCGGCAAATCTGAAAGCACCAGTAGTGATCGTGCAGCATATGCCGCCCAATTTTACGGCTTCCCTGGCGGAAAGGCTGAATTCCTTGAGTGAAATCAATGTGAAGGAGGCAGCGGAGGGAGATGTAGTTCTGCCCGGCAACGTCTATATTTCTAAAGGAGGCAAGCACCTGAATATTGTCGGCTCAGCGGGTAAGTATACGATCCATTACACCGACGAACCGAGTCGGGAAGGTGTGAAGCCATGTGCGAATTATATGTACGAATCTCTGATGGACAGCAAATTTGATCGAATTGTATGCGTTGTTATGACAGGGATGGGAGCAGACGGTACAGTGGGAATCCAGCATCTGAAAGAAAAGAAGAAAATACATGTGATTGTCCAGGAGGCGAGTACCTGCGCGGTTTACGGGATGCCAAAAAGTGTTGTCAATGCAGGACTTGCGACCCAGACGGTGCCGCTTGACCAGATCGCCCAGGAGATCACGACGAACGTGGGGGTAAAATAATATGGATGTAAGCCAGTATCTAGAGATTTTCCTTGATGAAACAAATGAACATCTGCAGAATCTGAACACACAGATTCTATCATTGGAGCAGGATCCGGAGAACATGGACACGATCAACGAGATCTTCCGTGCGGCCCATTCCCTGAAAGGTATGGCGGGAACCATGGGCTACAAAAGAATGCAGACTCTGACACATGATATGGAGAATGTTTTCTCGGAAGTGAGAAACGGCACCATCAAGGTGAAGGCGGATATGATTGATGTGCTGTTTCAGTGTTTGGATGCGCTGGAGGAGTATAATACCAACATTAGGGAGAGCTCTGATGAAGGTACTAACGATAACAATGCGCTGATTAAGCGCCTCAATGATATTATGACTGGCGGCTTTGGCAGTGGCAGCAATGCACCCGCAGCGGAATCAGCACCGGCACAGAAGGCGGAGACATCCTCCCTGCAGGGTGGGTTTGCAGGTATCAGGTTTAATGAGAGCCAGAGGAATGTGCTCAGCGAAGCTATCAAAATGGGAAAAAATGTTTATGGACTCACTGTCAAGGTGCAGGAATCCTGTATTCTGAAAGCAGCCAGAGCTTTTTTGGTATTTAAGGCTGTTGAGGATACCAGTGAGATCATTGTCTCAGAACCGTCTTCTCAAGATATTGAGGACGAGAAGTTCGAACTGCAGTTCAGTCTGGTCATTGTCTCAGAGGCAGAGCTGAATGAAGTGCTTGCAGCGGCTAAAGCGGTATCTGAAATAGAGGATGTTACCGGCGGCGTTTTGAAGCTGGAGGATGTTACCGGTGGGGAAGCACCTGCGGAGACGCCTCAGGAGCCTGTTGTAGAAGTACCCGTACAGGAACCGGCGGCACCTGCGGAAGCACCTGTGGCAGCGGTTCCTGCAGAGGCGGCAAAGACGGCAGCACCTGTCGCAGCAGCAGCGCCTGCGGCTAAGAAGCCTGGGACGAACAAACCGGTGGTAAACAGGACGGTCAGAGTGGATATAGAGAAGCTGGATACGCTGATGAATTTGGTCAGTGAACTTATTATTGCAAAAAATTCCCTTGTGTCAGCTTCTGCCATGTCCGGTAATTCCAGCCAGGCGGTGAATGAGCAGATTGAGTATTTGGAGAGTGTGACGACTTCTTTGCACGAGTCGGTTATGAAAGTGCGAATGGTACCTATTGAGAGCACGGTCAACAAATTCCCGCGAATGGTCCGCGACTTACAGAAAAAGCTTGGTAAGAAGATGGAGCTTTACATGAGTGGTGAGGAGACGGAGCTGGATCGTACTGTGGTGGATCAGATTGGTGATCCGCTGATGCATCTGCTTCGAAACTCTGCAGATCATGGGCTGGAGTCTGCTGCGGTCCGTAAGGAGAGAGGAAAGCCTGAAGTTGGTTCTATTTTCCTGGATGCTTATCAGGATGGAAATAATGTTGTCATCGAGGTAAGGGATGATGGTAACGGTATCGATGTGAAATCGGTCAAGAATAAAGCAATTGAGAAGGGAATTATCACACCGGAACAGGGTGAAGCTATGAGCGAGAAGGAGATCATCAATCTCCTATTTAATGCAGGCTTCTCAACTGCAAAAGTAGTGTCGGATGTGTCTGGCAGAGGCGTTGGCCTGGATGTGGTAAAATCCATGATCGAGTCTTTGAGCGGTGAGGTGGAAGTGAAATCCAAGCTTGGAGAGGGAAGTACATGGACGATCAGACTGCCGCTCACACTTGCAATTATTCAGGCTCTCATGGTGGAGATCGGCGATGAGAAATACGCCATTGCTTTGGGATCCATTCAGACCATTGAGGATATTCTGCCCAGCGATGTGAAGCTGGTACAGGCGAAGGAAGTAATTCAGCTGCGCGATCTGGTGATCCCGCTGATCCGTCTGAACGAAATACTTGATATCCCGAGCAAGAAACAGCCCGGGGATAATTTGGTGGTGGTAGTTGTCAAGAAAGGTGATAAGCTGGCGGGGCTTGTGGTGGATGAGCTGATTGGACAGCAGGAGATCGTTATCAAGTCGCTTGGCAAGTACATCAGTAAATGCAAGATCATCAGTGGAGCCACGGTTCTTGGCGATGGTGAAGTGGCGCTGATTCTGGATGCTAACGCACTGATCTGACGGGAAGGAGGAGAGTGACATGAATGAGGTAGAAGAATTGAGACCGGTGGGAGAGACCACACAGTTTATTGTGATAAAGCTCGGTGAGGAGCAGTATGGAATTGATATCAAGTACATAGATAATATTGTTAGAATGCAGCATATTACAAGGGTGCCCAAGGTTGATGATTATTTAAAAGGCGTGATCAATTTAAGAGGCGAAGTGATCCCTGTTATGAGTATCCGTATCAAGATGGGGTTGGAAAGGGATGTGGAGACCAAATCAAGCAGGATTATTATTTTGAAGCTGGAGCAGCAAGGGACGATCGGTGTGATTGTCGATGAGGTTAAAGAGGTTGTGACTCTGGAGAATGAACGGATTGAAAAGGTGGCTTACGATTCGAAGGATGAGAAGGCAAACTTTTTAAGCGGTGTCGGCAAGAGTGACGGCGGCTTGATTTCTTTACTAGACTTAAATGCAGTCGTTTTGGAGAGTGTATAGGAGGTTATATAGTGGGCGAAATAAACCTAAACGAAATGTCCAATGAATATTTTGACATTTTAAAAGAGTTGGGCAATATCGGCGCCGGAAACGCGACTACAGCTCTGGCACAGATGATGCAGTGCAAGGTGGATATGTCGGTTCCACGGGTGCAGCTATTGGAATTTAAAGATTTGGGTGATGCCATGGTCGGTGAGGAGACGGTTATGGCGGGTATCTATCTTGGCATCGAGGGAGACATTAAGGGAAGCATTATGTTCCTGCTTGAAAAGAGGGCGGCAAAGCATTTGGTCGGTAAGCTGATGGGGATGGAATCAGAGGGAGACGAGTTTACGGAGATGGAGTTTTCTGCGCTGAAAGAGGTGGGAAACATTATCACTGGTGCATATTTAAATTCTCTCTCCAGCATCACAAATTTGGCTATTTATCCTTCGGTACCAGATTTGACGGTGGATATGGCGGGGGCTATTTTAAGTGTGCCTGCGATTGAGTTTGCGACTCTTGGTGACAGAATGCTGATGATTCAGACACAGTTTTTTGACGAGATGGTATTAGACGGGTATTTTATCCTGATTCCTGATCTGGATTCATATGGAAAGATGTTGGCAGCACTGGGAATTAGTGTTTAAGCAATCGGCGGCAGGAATATGAATTAAGAAAGTGTAAACGGGAGAAAGCAATGTTATGGGAGTAGAGATAAAAGTCGGAATGGCTGACTTGAAGGTTTGCGTCAGCCCCGATAGGGTTACCACGTTGGGGCTTGGATCTTGTGTAGGTATTGCGATTCGCGATCCAGTGACAAAGATTGGCGGTCTGGCACATATTATGCTGCCGGATTCTACTTCAATCCGCAATAATTCTAATATACCGAAATTTGCGGATACGGGGATAGAGGAGTTGGTAAGGCAGGTGACCAGAAAGGGTGCAAACAGAAATCGTCTGGTAGCTAAGATAGCCGGTGGCGCGCAAATGTTTGGGTTCAGCAGTAATAGTGAAATGGTTCGTGTGGGTGAGAGAAATGTACAGGCAACGAAGAAGAAGCTTGCGCAGATGAAAATTCCGATTCTGGCAGAGGATACGGGGAAAAATTTTGGAAGAACTGTTATTTTTTATCCGGAGACGGGGGATTTTGTAATTAGGGCAGTGGGTAAGGCGGAGTATAAGATTTGATTTAGGTGTGGAATGACGATGGAAGGATAGCAAGGTGGACTGGAAAGAAAAGAACAGCAAAGAGACGGGCGCTGTAAAAGAGGAAAGTTTGGAAAATGCAGAGTCTGTGGTCGATGCGGAGCCGGAGGAGGAGATTGAGACTGCGGCTCAGCGTGAGGCAAGAGAAAAGCGGGAAGAAGAAGAGAGACAGGCGAAGGCGCGGAAACGCAAGTTGATTCCCCCTTTTGTCATGCTGCTTGCTGGGGCGATCGTTAGTATTACCATGCGTATTCTGCATTATGAGATGCAGGCAATGCTGATTATCCTGCTTTGTGTTTTGTTAGGTTTTTATTTTGTCGGGCGTATTCTGCAGATTATGCTTGACAGATTCGAGCTTCAAATACAGGAAGCTCATATGGAGGAGGGCGAGGTTATAGAGAAGGAGCCTTCAGAGTAAACTGGTGTACTGTATCATTCATTTGACGAAATGTGAATGATACAGTACACTCATATAATAAAAAGGTGAGTAGGGACTCGGAATGGACGATATAGGCAGAAAGAAACTCTGGGAGGACTACGCATACACAAAGTCCCCTGAGATACGGGAAAAGATCATATTGGAGTACGCGCCGTTGGTGAAGGTGGTGGCCGGACGTCTGAGCATGTACCTCGGGTATAACGTAGAGTACGAGGATCTTGTAAGCTATGGGATATTTGGGTTGATTGACGCGATTGATAAATTTGACTGTCTTAAGGATGTCAAGTTCGAGACTTACGCTAGTCTGCGGATCAGAGGAGCGATACTGGATCAGATCCGCAAGATGGACTGGATTCCTCGTACCATTAGACAGAAACAAAAGCGGATTGATGCAGCCATTAAAGAGATTGAGGCGCAGCACGGCAGGAGTGCTACAGATGAGGAAATTGCTAGGTCTTTGGGTATTACGGATGAGGAATATCTTGACTGGCAGTCCCAGATGAAAATTACAAATGTAGTGTCTCTGAATGAATTCCTGGAGCAGGGCAGTGAGGTTTCCAATGAGGCTGGAAATACCAAAAGTGCGGCCTATGACTCTCCGGAGGAGATTCTGGAGAGAGATGAGTTAAAGAAAATGCTGGCGCAGGCACTTGAACTATTAACAGAGAAGGAACGAAAAGTAATTGTGTTATACTATTATGAAGATCTGACACTTAAGGAGATCAGCAATATATTGGAAGTGTCAGAGTCGAGAATTTCTCAGCTTCATACAAGGGCGTTACAGAAGATGAGGGGGAGGCTGGGTGATTATATCGGTATCCTTACAGATGCTGGCAGAAAAAAATAGGGATAGAGGTGTTTATGAACGGATATTTTAGATTGATAAACAAGGAGAATGGGTCTTTCCTCAGGCTGCTTCCACCATCTGGGGATGGAAAGCCCGTCGATGTGATTGATGTAGTTGAGTATTTGACGATGAAGAACTACACTTGTGATATGGCGGGGTTGAAACGTGCGGTAGAGGGTGCAGGAAAAGAAGCGCAAGAAATCAGACTTAACAATGAAAAGCGATTTCCGGAGAGAGAATGTTATAAACTGTCGATCGGGGCTGATAAGATGCAGGCTTATGCAAAGTTCTATGCGGCTTCCGAGGGCGGAGAGAATATGACAGCCCAGGAGATGATAAATGATTTGAAGCTTCGAGGAATCAAGTGCGGTATCCGCACGGATGCCATCGAAGGTTTTTTTGCGAAGAGAAACTATTTGGAAGAGATTTTGGTAGCGGAGGGGAAAGAGCCTGTTCAAGGAAAGCATGCATATATTGAATATCAATTTAACACAGACAAAAAAGCAAAGCCTACTTTGAACGAAGATGGAAGTGTAGATTTCTTTCATCTGAATATACTGAATCATTGTAACAAGGGTGACGTGCTGGCAATCCTGCATCCGGAGACACCAGGAAAACCGGGTGAAGATCTATTGGGAAATAGGATTCAGCCTGCAGAAGTGCGAAAAGAAACTTTAAAATACGGAAATAATATTGACATATCAGATGATCGAACTATGCTTATTTCCCGAGTGGATGGTCATGTGGAGCTGGTGGAGGGATCTGTTTTTGTCTCGGACGAATTGGTGGTGGAGAACGTGGATAATTCCACCGGCAATATCGAGTATGAAGGTAATGTACAGATCAACGGCAATGTTGCCACAAATTTCCAGGTGTCTGCTAAGGGAAATATCATGGTTAAGGGTGTAGTGGAGGGTGCACAGCTTACAGCCGGCGGTAATATTATTATTGCAAGAGGAATGAACGGTATGGGCCGGGGAGTCTTGAAGGCCGGCGGTAATATCATTTCAAAATTTTTGGAGAACGCAACTGCAGAGGCGGAAGGTTATGTGGCTTCTGAATCTATTCTGCACAGCAGGGTGACAGCGGGAAGCGAGGTTAATGTGGATGGCAGGCGGGGGTTCATCACGGGTGGAAAGGTCTGTGCTGCAGGGAGCATAAATGTAAAAACACTTGGATCCGAGATGGGGGCGTCCACCGTTGTGGAGGTGGGCACTGATCCAAGGATCAAAGCACGCATCAACCAGCTGCAAAAGCAGATTGGCGAGGATACAAAGCTGCTGCAGACGGTACAGCCTACGTTAATTTTTGCAAAGCAGAAGCTTGCCAAGGGTGTGAAATTGAGTCCCGAACAAATTCAACAAGTACAGTCTATGGCGGCATTGAATCAACAGAAAACAGAGGCGATAACTGCTGCTAACAAGGAAATGGAAGAATTGCAAAAGCAAGTGGGAAATGAAGCGGAAACAATGGTCCGTGTAAAGGGCGAAGTTTATCCGGGAACACAGATTTGTATCGGGGACGTGTCTATGGTAGTGCAGAAGACAATGCATTACTGCCGTTTTGTCAAAGAGCGTGGAGATGTGAAGATGGCGCCGCTCTAAATTGTTGGGAGGAATGCGAAGATGGCGATTGGTTTTGTGGAGATGCAGGGACAGATCACAAGGGCCCAGGATTTTACAACAGTCAAGCATAATGAGGACACCAAGGGTTTGGTTGATCAGTCAAATTTCGGGCAGCAGATGACAAAACAAGTGGAAAGACAGGTACAAAGGGTCAACCAGAGAGAACAGGCGCAGAACCGTCAGAAAAAATTTGACGCAAAAGAAAAGGGCAGCAATGAATATCATGGAGACGGCGGACGCGGCAGAAAGAGAAAGGAACAGGAAGTTGACGGTAAGGTGCTGTTGAAGGGTGTGAGTACCTTTGATATTTCAGGGTAGAACACAGGGCAAAAGACCAGATTACGAAAGGAAAAAACATGAGTGTGACAGAGATCGTTCTGATCATTATCGGTGCAGGAATATTTCTTTTGGGATATCTTTTGCCTGCAGGAAAAAGGAATAAAGAGGAAGAAGTACAGTTAATCAGTGAAACTGAGATCAGGAAAATGGTGGAGGGCGAAACAGAGACTGTCAGACAGAAGGTTTCTGATATTGTGGATGAGACGATCGGTTATTCGATTGAGAAAACGGAACGTGCTATGGAGCGCGTGGCAAATGAAAAAATTATGGCAGTGAACGAATATTCGGATACCGTGTTGGAAGAAATCAACAAGAATCACAAGGAAGTAACCTTTCTCTATGATATGCTCAATGATAAGCATGAGACGCTGCTAACAAGTATAGCTGAAGCGAATCAGGCGGTTGATGAGATTAAACAGACTGTGCGCGACGCGGAAATTACAGCTTTGGAGACAGCACAAAAAGCAAAGGATGCCGAGGGCGTGGCACAGGAGGCCCTAGTGCGGATTCGAAATGCGGAATTGTCTGCGTTAGATGCACAGGACGCAGTGCAGGAGGCTGTAGAATCCGTAATGGGGGCGGTGAAGGATACCCGGACGGATATATGGTCTCTCCACAATAGTCGGACTTATGCTTTGGATGTGGTGGAAGAAGCGAGAGAGGTGCAGGATGATATTCCTGCGCAGGAAGAAATCATTTACGAGCCGGTGGTGGAGCAGGAACCGGAACCTGTTTTGCAACAACAGCAGCAGGAAGAGATTGTAGAGGAGGCTGAATTTCAACCTATCAAACCCAGACGTGTGGAGATTATCCATGAGCCTGAGGCGGACTATGTGGCGCAGGAGCCGGACATCTCTGCCAGTGCAGCTTTTGCAGAGATGGGCATATTTGGGAAAAAAGAGCCTGCATTGGAGGAGCCAAGGGGAGTGGATATTCATTTTGCCAAGGGAAAGGATAACGGGCGTAATAGTAACGAGAGAATTTTGGAACTTCACAAAGCTGGTAAGTCTAATATGGCGATTGCCAAGGAACTGGGACTTGGTTTGGGGGAAGTGAAACTGGTGATAGACCTGTTCGAGGGAATGTAGCATGGAGAAAAAATACTATTTTCGGGGACTCGGTCTGGGTATTATCGTAACGGCTGTTATAATGGGTATCGCTCTTTCAGGCAGCAGAAAAAGTGAACTGACGGATGATGAGATAATAGCCAGAGCAAAGGAGTTGGGGATGATTGAGGATTCCCGTCTTCTGGATTCTCCTGAGGAAAAAGAGAATGCCGCAGACAATAAGGGAAACGGGAATGCGGAGACCTCAGTAAAAATGGATGAGGCGGTTGATAAGGAGAGTGTTGAGGAAAAGCAGGTGGCACTCAAACAGAAAGAGGAGAAGCCTGTGGTGGGTACGCCTGAGCCTAAGTCGGAAAAAGAGCCGGTTGATGCCAAAGATAAGGATGAGCCGGCTGTATCGGAGCCAGCATCCTCTGTGCAGGAGAAGCCGCGGGCGGATACCAACGAGATGACAAAGCAGGATGAGGACGTGCCGGTGCCTGAGACGGGCGGGGCAAAGAGCATAACTATTACAAGTGGTGATGGTTCCTATACGGTGGCCAAAAAGCTGGCGGAGGCAGGAGTTGTAAATTCGGCGGATTCCTATGATGACTATTTGTGTGCGAACGGCTATGATAAAAAGCTTAGGCCTGGTACTTTTGAGATTCCGGCAAATGCCAGTGAGGAGCAGATAGCTCGGATTGTCACGGGGCAGTAATCAACTTAAAAATGCTAACAAAGGAGAGAGGTTATGAGATCCATCAAGGCAAGAATTTTGACAACGGTAATTGTGTGTACTCTTCTATCATCCTTGATTTGCGGAGGGGTCAGTATTGTCAATTCTGCAAAGACTGTGTATGAGGATTCCCAGAAGGAAATGCAGTATGCCTGCGAAAATCAGGCGGCCCAGCTAAATTCGAATATGGGCAGTGTGGAACAGGCTGTTACGACGGCATATCATGTAGTACTACAGCAGCTGACTGATGTGAATGCGTTCAAGACAGATAAGGCATATGTCGATGCTTTTACTGCAATTATGAGTGAAATGCTCTATGAGGTGGGTGGGAATACGGCAGGAGCACTGACTGCTTATATTCGCTATAACCCTGATTTTACGGAACCGGACAGTGGTGTTTTTTGGAGCAGAAGCAGCGATAGTGAGCAGTTTTCAGCAGTCGTGCCCACAGATTTTTCCATGTACTCACCGGATGATCTGGAGCACGTGGGCTGGTACTACATACCTGTGAAGAACGGGAAGCCGACATGGATGGCTCCTTACTTAAATTCTAATATTAATGTTTACATGGTGTCCTATGTGATCCCAATTGTTATCGACGGGGAGTCTATTGGCATTATCGGAATGGATATCTCATTTGATAAATTTACAGCTGTGGTGGATAGTGCAAAGATGTTTGACACCGGATTTGCTTTTTTGGCTGATGAACAGGGCAATGTCGCTTATCACAAATCTGTTGAACAGGGAACGTCCATCTCAGAGATTGAAGATACCGGCTCCATGGCGGCGGCTTTGACAGACTCCTCCAGAGAAGGGCAGGTGGTCAGTTATACCTATCAGGGTGAGAGCAAGGATATGTGCTATATCAGTCTGATAAACGGTATGCGTTATGTGTTGACAGCACCAGAGTCGGAGATGAGGAGCGCAGCTGGCCGGATCGCAACGCTGATTATCATCGGTGCATTGGTTGCGGTAGTAATTGCGATAGTAATCGGAACGATTATGGGTATGGCGATCACCAGGCCTATCACACAGATCAGCGATATTGTGGCTACAACGGCAACATTTAATTTTGCCAGAAATGAGAACAGTGACAGGCTTTGCAAACGGCATGACGAGAGTGGTAATATGGCTAATTCTTTGAGGGAGATGCGTGCCAGTCTGCGTGCTATGGTTGCAGATATCAAGACAACCTATTCGGATCTGGATAATACGCTGGTGAAGCTTTCGGATACCACTGAGCGAGTACAGAGCATGAGCGGGGCAAATTCAGAAATGACCCAGGGGCTTGCTGCAGCTATGGAAGAGACGGCTGCAGCTATGGAGACTGTTAACAATACAGTGAGTAAGATCAGAGAGAGTGCTCAAATTCTCCGAGACAATTCCGAAAAGGGTGAGAAAGCTTCTCTGGAGAGCAAAATGCGAGCTGATGATTTGAAGAATGTTACGGGAGCGGCGCAGGAAAAGACTACTCAGATGTATCTGGGAGTGCAGAAAAAGAGTGCGGAAGCTATGGAGCAGGCACGGGCGGTAGAAAAGATTAATCAGCTTACACAGTCTATTCTGGATATTTCAGGACAGACAAATCTCCTTGCGCTCAACGCTTCCATCGAAGCGGCCAGAGCAGGTGAAGCGGGAAGAGGTTTCGCAGTGGTGGCTGATGAAATCGGAGGGCTGGCTTCTCAGACTTCTTCGACGGTGAGTAATATCAACGGTATAACCACGGAAGTCAATCAGGCGGTGGGGAATATGGAGTCCTGCCTGCAGGAAACCATCGCCTTTCTGGAGGAGACAGTGCTCAAGGATTACAGCGATTTTATGGATGTGGCGGACAAATATAAGCAGGATGCTGCTTACTTCGAGGAGAATATGAAGAATCTCGTCTACGAGATGGATGCACTCCTTGGTGCGATTGTGCAAATTGCAGAGTCAGTCAGCAACATCACGGTGACAGTGGGCGAGGCGGCCAATAATATAAGTAGTATCGCGCAGAAGACGCAGGATGTATCACAGCTTGTGGAAGGCAACGCAGAACTAGTGGAAACCAACTCAGAGAATGTGGTGAAGCTAAAAAATATCGTGGATATGTTCAAAAATTAATACGTGAAATTTAGTGCTTCTTTGCAAATGTCCACTGGCATGAGCATTAGAAGCACTTTTCGCGTTTCCCCCTCTTGCAAGGGGGATTCTTTTGTGTTATAGTAACAAAGTGTGCGTAAGGCGCATGTATCCTATAAATCACATATACCCAGCCCATGCCGGTGCCTTTTTATGCGCAGGGAAGCACAGAGAAATTTGCTGCAGACGAAGCACGTGCTTTGTGCATCGGGCAGAGAGAAGTTTTTTCTGCCTGATTGCGGGTGGCAGGGAGGCGAAAGGTATATGGCAGACAACCAAATGGAGGTAGAGACATGAGTGTTATTTCAATGAAGCAGTTACTGGAGGCAGGCGTTCATTTTGGACATCAGACAAGAAGATGGAACCCGAAGATGGCTCCCTACATCTTCACAGAGAGAAACGGCATCCATATCATCGACTTACAGAAGTCTGTAGGTAAGGTGGATGAGGCTTACAAGGCGGTGTTTGATGTAGTAGCACAGGGTGGAACGATCCTTTTTGTCGGAACGAAAAAGCAGGCGCAGGATGCGGTTAAGACTGAGGCGGAGCGCTGCGGAATGTACTATGTAAATGAGAGATGGCTGGGCGGCATGCTTACAAACTTTAAGACAATCCAGTCCAGAGTAGAGAGATTAAAGGCTATCGAGAGAATGGCGGAGGATGGAACTTTTGATGTGCTTCCCAAGAAGGAAGTAATCAAAATTAGGAAAGAATGGGAGAAGCTTGAGAAGAATCTGGGCGGCATTAAGAATATGACTAGAACTCCTGACTGTATCTTCGTGGTAGATCCCAAGAAGGAGAGAATCTGTGTGCAGGAGGCTCATACGCTCGGCATTACGCTGATTGGCATCGGTGATACGAACTGTGATCCTGAGGAGCTTGATTATATCATTCCCGGAAACGACGATGCAATCCGGGCGGTAAAACTGATTGTTTCTAAGATGGCTGATGCTGTCGTTGAGGCGAATCAGGGTGCAGAAGCTGATGATTATGCGTCTGAAGCGGAGGCTGAGAAGGTAGAAGAATCTGACGGGGAATAATATGGAAAAGTGTTGCACATGCAATTCGCGAAGACGCGGGCTAAACGCTATTGGGAAAGATAATATATTAGGAGGAAAAATAGATGGCTATCACAGCAGCAATGGTAAAAGAGTTGAGAGAGATGACCGGTGCGGGCATGATGGACTGCAAGAAGGCTCTGAATGAGACTGACGGCAACATGGACGAAGCGGTAGAATATTTGAGAAAGAACGGACAGGCGAAGGCGGAGAAAAAGGCAGGCAGAATTGCTGCGGAGGGGCTTTGCCGTGTTGCAGTTAAGGATGAGAAGACTGCAGCAGTGGTGGAGGTTAACTCTGAGACCGACTTTGTGGCAAAGAACGCTGATTTCCAGGAATATGTGGAAGCGGTTGCTAAGCAGGCAGTAGAGTCCGATGCGTCTGATCTGGATGCTTTTATGGGAGAAAAATGGCATTTGGATGAGTCTAAGACTGTGAAGGATGCGCTGGTGGACAAGGTGGCAGTGATTGGCGAGAATCTGAACATCAGAAGGTTTGAGAAGGTAGTGGCGAACGATGGATGTGTGGTTACTTATGTACATGGCGGCGGCAGAATCGGTGTTATCGTTGAAGCACAGACGGATGTTGTGAACGATGCAGTGAAAGAAGCACTTACTAACATCGCTATGCAGGTGGCAGCGCTGTATCCAAAGTATGTGTCCACGGACGAGGTGTCTGAGGAGTTCAAGGCACATGAGAAAGAGATTATTACGGAGCAGATTAAGAACGATCCCAAGATGGCCGGGAAGCCTGACAAGGTGATTGAAGGTGCTGTGAATGGACGACTGAATAAGGAGCTGAAAGAGGTATGTCTTTTAGAGCAGGTATATGTGAAGGCTGAGGACGGTAAGCAGAGTGTAGCGAAGTATCTTGAGCAAGTGGCGAAGGAGAACAGTGCGAAGCTCTCCGTCAAGAGATTTGTTCGTTTCGAAACAGGCGAGGGTCTCGAGAAGAAAGAAGAGAATTTTGCTGAGGAAGTAGCAAAGCAGATGGGAATGTAAACTTTTTTACAGACCGATTTGAACCAGAACAGGAGAACCCTTGTAAATGCTGATAAACAGGCATTTGCAAGGGTTTTTTGTGGAAGTAAGTCGGTTTACGTAACTTATCATAACCTAAAAGTCGTAAAATATATACTCAAAACGTCAACTGATGATTATACCCAACTTTTGCAGATAAAGGGTATCTCGTGAGGTAATCTCTGTAGTCCATCTATGTTTTTTCAGTTTTGTTAATATATCAACTCTTTCAACCTTGTCAAACCATTGGTCATTATACCCGGAAGAGATTGGCCGTTAGTTGCAAGGAGATATCTTGCCAGGGATATGATCTTTTGTGCCGTTCCTGTATCGGTGGATGAATATAAGGCTTCATCGATACTTGACACAGAACCTATATGTTCTATGATATCCATCATTCCAACATGGGCTCTTTTAGCTGGTACAAATTCTGATTTTACATCAGAAACAGGGTTTTTGCTGCGTTTTGGGCGTGTTGTAATATATACTCAAATAAAAAAATAGACTTGAATCCAGTTATCTATAGCAATCAGAAACTTCTGTATCATGCCCTGTATCATGCTGCGTTATCCACTTTGATCTATCATGCTAATTTGCTCTTCAAGTCCTTTACATCTGATTCCAACATTCGAACTTTGATAGCCAGCATTTCTACTTCGTTGTTTGGCCGCATCGCTTCGTGCAGATTTCGTGACAAATCGAGATGTCCTTCGGCCACGCGTTGGATGTTGACGCGGATTTCATTTTCCAGAATAAGTTCGGTATGGATTACCCTGTTTTCAACGGTATCTACTTTCTGACTCAATACCTGCATTTTTTCTTTTAATTTTTGGGTATCTTCTTTCAGTTTCTGGGTATCTTCTTTCAGTTTCTGGGTATCCTCTTTCAGTTTTTGGGTATCTTCCTTGAGTTCTCGGGTGACCGTCTTGAGTTCGAGGGTATCCTTTTTTAGTTCCTGGGTATCATCCTTTAAAAGATGAATATCCTGTTTCATTTCCTGCATCTCAGAAAGAAGCAGATCCAGCTTTGCACTGTCTGTCATAATGTTACCTTCCTTTCTTTTGCAGCGTTTTTTCTCTCCGTGTAAATTGAGTATATCATGGGCTTGGAACGAAGTCCACATTTTATAGAAAATAATTATAAAAAAGTATTACAATTTTTCGTTTATTTTGCTTGCGGAAACGGACGGAGGAGAGGTATAATGATAAAAATAGAATATGAATAAAAAACAGGGGGCCATATCATATTCGTTATGGCCGGCATAGATGGAGAAGGATATGACATTACGGGAAGAGGCAGATCAAATTATCAGGAAGTCAATTTGGGCGGTGCTGCCAGATGAAGCGGTGACAAAAGCTTTGCAAGACAGAACCTTTGGCCCGGGCAGAATTTATATGGTGGCGGTGGGCAAGGCAGGGTGGAGGATGGCAAAAACGGCGGCAGACATTTTGCAGGAAAGATTGGAATCCGGTGTGGTAGTGACAAAGTATGGTCATGTGAAAGGAGAAATCCCTAGGACGCGGTGCTTTGAGGCAGGCCATCCTGTGCCTGATAAACAGTCTTTTTTTGCGGCGCAGGCAGCCCTGGATCTGGCAGCCCAGGCAATGGAAGGGGATGTAGTACTTTTTCTCCTCTCAGGCGGGGGTTCCGCTTTGTTTGAAAAGCCCTTGGTGAGCGGAGAAGAACTGCAGGATATCACCCGACAGCTTTTGGCTTGCGGGGCGGACATAGTGGAGATGAATACGATCCGGAAAAGGCTTTCCGGGGTGAAGGGCGGCCGGTTTGCCATTGCCTGTGAACCGGCTGGTGTGTTCAGTATTGTGCTCAGCGATATTCTGGGAGATCCTTTGGATATGATTGCCTCTGGGCCTGCATATCCGGACTCTTCCACTTGTGAGGAG
The DNA here is from genome assembly GCA_002493835.1 of Lachnospiraceae bacterium UBA7060. GTDB lineage: Bacteria > Bacillota > Clostridia > Lachnospirales > Lachnospiraceae > UBA3282. The sequence goes on from DLAA01000132.1 coordinate 50,898, forward strand.
GCTATGGAGATTGTTAAGAAATATGGATTGCAGATGAGCGAAGCAGCATTGACACTGTTGGGACAGGAGACTCCGAAAATCCTTACTAATGTGGAAACACAGATTATGGGTAGTGTATCAGATCTGTGCAGGGCGGCTGCGGCGGCCTGTAGGGAATTCGGTTATGAGCCGATCCTTCTGACGGATCAGTTGTCATGTGAGGCTAGGGAGGCAGGACGGTTTCTTTCCGCTATAGCCAGAACGCATCAGGGGACGAAAAAGAGTCTGGCGTTTCTGGCGGGCGGTGAGACGGTGGTGCATTTGACTGGACATGGACTGGGCGGCCGGAATCAAGAGCTGGCTTTGGCGGCGGCAGAGGGAATTGCGGGACTTTCAGATACAGCGGTATTCAGTGTCGGAAGTGATGGAACGGACGGGCCTACCGATGCGGCGGGCGGTTACAGTGACGCATGGACAAAGGAAAAGCTTGCAGCTCAGGGAATATCCATATACGATGTGCTGCAGAAAAATGATGCGTACCATGCCCTTGAGAAGACAGGTGGTTTACTTATTACGGGCGCCACAGGAACGAATGTAAATGATGTGGCAGTACTTTTGATCAGGCGCTGAGTGCGCGTTAGGAGAATAAAAATGGAATCTAAGTGCAGCGAAAGGAGAATGTGATTGTGATTATTCTGCGCACGTTATTGGAAAATAATCTCTCCCGGAACAGGTCGCTTACGGCGGAACATGGACTGTCCTTTCTGGTGGAGACAGAGAAGATTAGAATTCTTTTTGACTGCAGTGCGGGCAGTGCAGCCAGAAAGAACGCTGGAAAAATGAACGTGCCCCTGCTCGATATAGATTATGTGGTGCTGAGCCATAGTCATTATGATCACGCAGGCGGTTATCCTGATATGGTGGTCAATGGCGTCCATGCACCGCTCATAACAGGACCACAGTTTTTTGAAGAAAAATATGCGCGGGAAGGCGGGAAGTATGTATATCTGGGATGTGGTTTCGGTGAATCTTTTCTTGTGGAGAACAGCATAGAGCGACAGGTTTGTGCGGGATGTGAGACATTGGCTGAAGGGTGTCATGTGGCAGGCGGCTTTAGCCGGATTTACGATTTTGAGAAGGTACCAGCCCGTTTTGTCAGGCAGACGGCTGGGGGGATGGCTGCGGATGATTTTCCGGATGAGATCTGCCTGGTGCTTGAGAGTGAAAAGGGGCTGGTGATGGTTGTGGGATGCAGTCATCCAGGAATCTTAAATATGATAGAGAGCGTGCGGGAACAATTTGGCAAACCAGTGTATGCAGTTTTCGGCGGATCCCATTTGGTGGAGGCGGACGAGGAACGCCTTGAGAAAACAATCAACATATTGAAAGAAATGGGGATTGTGCTTATGGGATTTAATCACTGTACGGGTGATGAGGCACAGAGCCGTCTTGCGCAGGGGGCAGAGGGGATGGTGTACTCCCATTTGAAGACAGGGGACTGCATTTTTTTACCGTGAGCCTTACAATAGAGAAGAAGCCGGACTGTTATCTGCCAGCAGTATTCGGACAGGGCAGCACGGATGTGATCAGATAGAATGGCAGGCAGAATACCAAAAAATAGACATAGCGAAACTCTGTGGCCACGGGTGTTGCAATGAGCACAGTGAAAAGGAGTGTCAGTCCTGGCAGATAGCAGGGAAGCTTCCAGAATTCCCGGCGGATGATGATTGTGCCGATACTGAAGAGCAAGACCCAGCAGGCTACACCCATGCTCCAGAGGGTGCCGTAAATGGGGACCATGCTGCCCAGCTTGACGGCGATTTCTTTTCCTTTGATGACAATGGGGCCGCCGATCAGCGGGGTATGGGAGACGCCCAGACTGGTAGCGCTGACTCCCTCTGCTTCTGCCACTAGATAGAAGGAGTCAGGATACCAGTAACCGTAAGTTTGCTGTACATAGGCTCTCAGGTAGTCTCCTGGATAGCGGAGCCCAAGGGTAATCCATAAGTCTAAAAAGTCTTTCTTGTGAGTAATCAGATAATCCTGATTACCTGCTCTGACAAGCTCCTTGATATTATCCGCAAAAGTAGGATTGTATAGTTCATGGATGTAGGTCAAATCCACCACATGTTCGATCAACTCAAGTTCCTCCTCTGTGAGTGTTCTGTCATTGCAGATCACAGCGGTAATTTGCTGCATAGGGATGCAGACGGATTCTATGAAGTCTGGCTGCTCCACTCTGCAGACCTGCATTACTGGGTATTTGATGATTACGGCGGTGCAGAAGATGAAAAGGAGAGCTGGGTAAAAGAATTTTGCCCGACTGCGAAAAGCAAGCAGCAGAAACGGCAGTAAAAGCAGAAAGGCATACCAGCCGTTGGAGCGGAATAAACATATCATAACGCCTGATATAATAAAAACAAGCAAATCGGTCCACTGTATTTTTTTTGATACAGTCAGGCGAAGAATGGCACAGCTAAAGAACATCACTGCTGCTGCAAAGGGGATATCTTTCCAGACAGTGACTGAAAAGACTGCATGGTAAGGGATCAGACTATAGAAGGCTGTTATCAGAAGCAGGATGAAAGGGCGTACCCGGCGGGCTCGGAGTGTACTGATCAAAAAGGCAGCGCTGCCTGCCAGCAGACACATTTGAAAAAAGGTATAGAATGAAACTGCGACTACCATGTTTCCAGTCAATGTGTAGCCCAATCGGTAAAAAAGGCCGAATGTCAGAGTATGCACCCAGGGATGGTGATTGGAATAAGGAATGAGTCCCAAAACCTGCTCAAACTGATTGATGCTGTCCGGGGTCATAATGCCCGGGTACTGGTAGAGATAATAAGGAAGCCAGCCGAGCATGCAGAGCAGAAAAGTGCAGAGGTGTGTGTGCAATTTGTAGAAGCTGATTGTTCGGCTAAGACCGGCAGAGAGCCTGGGATGGTCAGGGTGAATATAGCAGGCAGGGTTATAATCACAGAGCAGGATACTCTGCAGATGCGTTTTATTGCAAGTGTAGGAAAACAAAAAATGGAGCAGATAATAAAAAAGGAACGCAAAACCGAAAAATACAATGGAGAGTATGAGAAAGCGGTAGAGTCTGCTTGTGAGCTGTGCTATATAGTAGGGGTAGTCTACCAGCATGTAAAGGAGTGTAAAAATGACAGAAAGTGTCAGAATTACACGGGTTACGCTCTTGTTAGTGCGCAGAGGGGAAACTTCGACAGCACAGTTCCCGTTTCTTTCGCCGGGCAGGATAGATAACTGTAAATTGTCAAGCCGTTGGTTTACATGCTGGTAAAAGAAAAATATTAAAAGAAAAAAGACGAGGGTAAGAATATTCCCTGGTTCCATGCGGGACGCTTTCATCAGCGACCAGGTGCTTAAAAAACTCTGGAACAGATGTAACAGTAAAAAGTGATCCGATTTTTTGAACATAATTTGCACCAAGCCTCTAAATGAAAATGCAGGCATTTTCATTTAGAGGCGCAAACACAAAGGGTGAAAGATCCGTGTTTGCATTTTATCCTTTCTGCTTTTTTTCTTTTTAATTCGCCATTTTCCTCTTCTTCATTAAAATAGTAAAAGAATCATCTATAAATAAGAGTAATGGATATCCGGCCTGGTGTCAATCTTTTAGAAATAACACTTGCAATATGGATAGAAGGGTGTTATAATACTTTCAGTATTTAAGGTGGTTATTGAGATAAAGAGTGGGCTAGCAAGCCCACTTTTTTATTCGTTAGGAAATTGCGGCAGCGTGAAACATTTGAGGAGAATGCGAAGCATTCTCAGAGTTTGCCGAAGGCATACTCTTAATGTTCGCTGCCGGGCGACGATTTTTTACATGTATGGATTGTAAGCACAGATATGGGTGAGGGAGGACGCTATGTCGAAGCGGGAAGCCTACGAGGAAAAAACCGAACAGATGCTTGGTTCCATTGTGAAGCAGTATGAGGTGGAAATTTACGATGTGGAATATGTAAAAGAGGGGAAGGACTATTATCTGAGGGTCTATATTGACAAGCCGGGGGGCGTAAACATTCAGGATTGCGAGAATGTGAGCCGTGCTCTGTCGGATGCGCTTGACGAAGAAGATTTTATTCCGGATGCCTATATTCTAGAGGTCAGCAGCCCAGGGCTTGGCAGGACTTTGAAAAAAGACAGACATTTTGAAAAAAGCCTTGGAGAGGCCGTGGAGCTTAAGACATATAAGCCCATCGATAAGCAAAAGGAGTTTGCGGGGATTTTGAAGGCGTATGACAGGCAGTCTATAACCATCGAAGGAGAGGGCGGTCTGCGTATATTTGAACGGTCGGATATCGCGGCGGTCAGACTGGCATTGGATATTTGAAGCGTTTGCTTATTTCATAGTAATGAAGTAATGAAACATAGGAGGACAACGGAAAATGAATAAGGAATTGATGGAGGCGCTGGATATTCTGGAGAGAGAAAAAGAAATCAGCAAAGAAACTCTCTTTGAGGCGATCGAGAATTCGCTGATCACTGCCTATAAGAATCATTTTGGAAAGGCGGACAATGTGAAGGTCGAGATCGATAGGGAAACCTGCGACTATTCCTGCTACGCGGAGAAAGAAGTTGTGGAGGAAGTAGAGGATCCGGTGATGCAGATTTCTCCTGAGGATGCGAAAGAGATCGATCCCACTGCTAAAGTGGGGGATATAGTCCGTATAGAGATTCAATCCAAAGAGTTTGGACGAATCGCTACCCAGAATGCCAAGAGCGTAATCCTACAGAAGATCCGGGAGGAGGAGAGGAGCGTTATCTACAACCAGTACTTCGAAAAAGAGAAGGATGTGGTGACGGGGATTGTTCAGCGCTACATGGGTAAAAACATCTCCATTAATCTGGGTAAGGCGGACGCTATTTTAAATGAAAACGAGCAAGTGCGCACGGAGCACTTTAGGCCGACCGAGAGAATTAAGGTGTATATTCTGGAGGTGAGAAATACACCAAAGGGTCCCAGAATTTTAGTCAGCCGAACGCATCCGGAGCTTGTAAAGCGACTTTTTGAGGCTGAGGTGACAGAGATCAAGGATGGTACGGTGGAGATCATGAGTATTGCCAGGGAGGCGGGCAGCAGAACAAAGATTGCGGTGCGCTCCAACAATCCCAATGTGGATGCTGTGGGTGCCTGTGTGGGAATCAATGGTGCCAGAGTAAATTCCATCGTAGATGAGCTTTGTGGAGAGAAGATCGATATCGTAAACTGGGATGATAATCCGGGCAATTTGATCCAGAACGCACTGTCTCCGGCAAAGATTGTGGCGGTGTTCGCCGATCCCGATGAAAAGACGGCTAAAGTGGTGGTGCCTGATTATCAGCTTTCTTTGGCCATTGGCAAAGAGGGACAAAACGCGAGGCTGGCAGCCAGACTGACAGGATATAAGATCGATATCAAGAGTGAGACTCAGGCCAAGGATGCTCCGGGTTTCCGCTATGAGGATTATATCTACGATGATGAGGAGTATGAAGAGGAATACGAGGAAGAAGAATACACCGATGGGGATTATGAGCACAATGAATATACGCAGGAGCAGGAAGTGGAAGAAAGCGGCGGGGAAGTGTAGATCATAATTGCTCTGACATGGAGGGAAACATGGCTAAGAAGGTGTCCCTGCGCCAGTGTGTGGGCTGCGGGGAAATGAAGGATAAAAGAGAGATGATGCGCGTGTTAAAGAGCGCGGAGGGACCTGTTCTTCTGGACATGACCGGAAGAAAAAATGGCAGAGGCGCATACCTTTGTAAGAGTGAGGAATGCTTGTTGAAAGCCAGGAAAAACAGGGGATTGGAGCGGTCTTTGAAGATGCGCATACCGGATGAAATATACGGGAATCTGGAAAAGGAGTTTGAGGAGGGCAGGCATGAAACAGATACCGGGCAGGGATAAGGTTCTGTCTATGCTGGGACTCGCCGCACGCTCCAGAAATGTTGTCAGTGGCGGATTTGCAACGGAACAGGCGGTGAGGAGCAGAAAAGCGGGCCTGGTCATTATAGCTGAGGATGCGTCGGGTAATACCAGAAAAAAGTATAGCAACATGTGTGATTTCTATAGTGTTCCCTATGCGTTCTATGGGACGAAGGATCTGCTGGGACATTCCATGGGCAAGGAGGAGAGATCGGTTCTTGCGGTGACAGATGAGGGATTTGCAAATTCAATACGGAAGCATTTGAAGGATTCGAAATAGTTGGAGGTAGTGAGTATGGCGAAGATGAAAGTACATGAGCTGGCAAAAGAGGTAGATAGGAAGAGCAAGGAGCTGATCGACTTTCTGCAGGCTAAAGGATATGAGGTAAAAGTGGCGCAGAGTTCCATCGAAGATGATGCGATCGCTTTGGTGAGAAAGGAATTTGGTGCCCAGGGGCAGACAGAAGACAAAATTGCTGTGAAAGAGCCAGCTGTTCAGGCGGAAAAGCCAAAGAAGGAGTCCCCGGGGAAGGAAAATTCGGAGCAAAGACCTGCTGCGAAGGGAGAGAAGGCACCTGAAAAAGCAGGGAAAACGGAGCAGCCCAAGAAGAAAAGAATCATCTTCGTGAGTAATCCACATAATTCCAAAATGGGGGGAAGGCAGAACCAGAGTACGGGAGGGGGTCAGAATAAAGGCGGAAGCAGGCCAGTCTCAAACGGTGCTCGTCCAGTGCAGCCCCAGAATGTGCCTCATAAAATCGTACGTCCTACTCAGAAGCCGATTCCTGTAACGGCAGAACCTTACGATGTCAGGCAGAAACAGCAGCAGGAGAGACGTCTGGAACAGCGTCAGCAGGAAAAATTAAACAGAGAAAAAAGAGAGAACCGGGAGAACAAAGAGAACCGGGAAAATAAAGAAAATTGGGAAAATAAAGAAAATCGGGAAAATAAAGAGAACCGGGAAAATAAAGTAAATAGAGACAATAACAAAAATAAAAACATGGCAGCTGGCAGCAAACTGGCAGCCGGACAGGAGAAGGCAGGCAGTGCAGGAGAAAATCGCAGACCTGAGGGCCAGGGCAGGCCGAATTATAACGGTGGTCAAGGTGATCGCAGGAGTGGCAGCGCTCCCTTCGCTGGCGGCAGGAATGGTGGAAATAGTGAACGTCCTCAGAGAGGAAATGGCGGATCGGACAATCGATTTAAGAAAAATAACGGTCCAAAGGACTTTATCGCTGAGGCGCCCGGCAAGGATGCGGAGAAGCACAGGGATGACGAGAAGCGCAGGGCAAATCAGGAAAGGGATAAACGATCCAGGAAGGATCATATTTACGAGGAGGATGAGACGGCGATAAAGAACCGCAACAAAGCAGGACGCTTTATTAAACCTGAAAAGAAGCCTGAAGAGTCCAAGGAGGAACAGATCAAGGTAATCACAATTCCGGAGACGCTGACAATCAAGGATCTGGCTGATAAGATGAAGATTCAGCCTTCCGTGATCATTAAAAAGCTTTTCTTGCAAGGGCAGGTCGTGACTTTAAATTCTGATATTAGTTTTGAAGATGCGGAGAATATTGCTATCGAATATGAAATTATCTGTGAGAAGGAAGTCAAGGTGGATGTGATCGAAGAGCTTCTTCGCGAGGAGGAGGAAGATGCCTCCACGATGGTGGCGCGCCCGCCGGTTATCTGTGTTATGGGCCATGTAGATCATGGTAAAACGTCCCTTTTGGATGCGATCCGCAAGACGAATGTGACAGATAAGGAGGCAGGCGGCATTACCCAGGCTATTGGTGCATATACTGTCGGCGTCAAAGGACAGAGCATAACCTTTTTGGATACACCCGGCCATGAAGCATTTACGGCCATGCGTATGCGGGGCGCTAACTCTACGGATATTGCTGTGCTTGTTGTGGCAGCCGATGACGGCGTAATGCCCCAGACGGTGGAAGCGATCAACCACGCTAAGGCAGCAGGTATTGAAATTATTGTAGCAGTCAACAAGATCGATAAACCGAATGCCAATATAGACCGTGTGAAGCAGGAGATGACAGAATATGAATTGATTCCGGTAGATTGGGGCGGATCAACGGAATTTGTGCCGGTATCTGCAAAATCGGGTGAAGGCATTGAGACGCTTTTGGAGACAATTCTGATTACTGCTGAGATTCTGGAGCTCAAGGCGAATCCGAACAGAAATGCGAGAGGGCTGGTGATCGAGGCGGAGCTTGACAAAGGAAGAGGGCCTGTGGCAACAGTTCTGGTTCAGAAAGGCACGCTTCATGTAGGAGATTTTATTTCTGCAGGGGCAAGTCACGGCAAGGTACGTGCCATGATTGACGATAAGGGCAGACGTGTGAAGGAGGCGAAGCCTTCTACTCCGGTGGAGATTTTGGGCTTATCGGATGTGCCAAGTGCAGGCGAGGTATTTATTGTCCATGAAAACGATAAGAGTGCGAAATCTTATGCGGAAACCTACATGGCACAGCATAAAGAGGAGATGCTTGCGGATACTAAGACAAAGATGTCTCTGGATGATCTGTTCAATCAGATTCAGGAGGGCAATTTGAAGGAGTTGAATCTGATTGTCAAGGCGGATGTACAGGGCAGTGTGGAGGCTTTAAAGCAGAGCCTGGTGAAGCTGTCCAACGAGGAGGTTGTGGTAAAGTGCATCCACGGCGGTGTGGGTGCAATCAACGAATCGGACGTATCTTTGGCCTCCGCGTCGTCGGCTATTATTATTGGGTTCAATGTACGGCCGGATGCTACGGCAAAAACTGTAGCAGAGCGCGAAGGTGTGGATGTACGGCTCTATAAAGTGATTTATCAGGCCATTGAGGATATTGAGGCGGCTATGAAGGGAATGCTGGACCCGATATTCGAGGAGAAAGTGATCGGTCATGCGGAGGTGCGCCAGATCTTCAAGGCTTCCGCGATCGGTAATATTGCAGGCTCCTATGTGCTTGACGGTGAGTTCCAGAGAAATTGCAAGATCCGTATTCGCAGAGGCGATGAACAGATTTACGAGGGTGAACTTGCATCGTTGAAACGGTTTAAGGACGATGTAAAAGAAGTGAAGGCTGGTTTTGAGTGCGGTTTGGTATTTGAAGGCTTTGACAAGATGCAGGAGCTTGACATTGTGGAGGCCTACATTATGGTTGAGGTGCCGAGATAAACAGGTTCAGATGGTACTCTGTATGGAGGATGACTATGAGGAAAAATAGTGTCAAAAATACCCGCATCAATGGGGAAGTACAACGTGTGTTGGCTGAGATCATAAGAAGTGAGATCAAGGATCCCAGAATCGCGTTCATGACATCGGTGGTGTCAGTGGAGGTCGCACCGGATTTAAAGACCTGCAAAGCGTGGATCAGCGTGCTTGGCGATGAGAAGGCACAGGCGGATACTCTTGCAGGGCTTAAGAGCGCGGAGGGATATATCCGCGGGCAACTGGCGCGTACTATCAATTTGCGAAATACGCCTCAGATTCATTTTATTATGGATCAGTCCATCGCCTATGGGGTGAATATGTCGAAGCGAATCGAGGAAGTGACAGCGGCTGACAGGGAAGCGGCCGAAATAAATAAGGGGAAGGAAAATGAAGAGGATCAGTGAATTAAAAGACGCAAAGAAGGTAGCGATCAGCGGCCATGTGAGACCTGACGGAGACTGTGTCTGTTCTGTCATGGCGCTGTACCGCTATCTGCGTAAGGAACTGCCAAAGGCAAAGGTTGACGTCTATCTGGAAGAACCGTCGGCTGTCTTTCAGGTCCTGGAGGGAATCAATGAGATTAAATCAGAGTTTAATAATGAGGATGTTTACGATGTTTTCTTTGCATTGGACTGTAATGAGGAGCGTTTGGGTGATGCTTTACCTATTTTCCGCAAGGCCCGTAAGCGTATAAACATCGATCATCACGTCAGCAATACAGGCTGTGGAGATGTGAATGTGATTGAACCGGAGAGAAGTTCTACCGCGGAACTGCTTTATGATTTGATGGAACCGGAGCTTATTGATGAGGAAATTGCAAAGGCTGTCTACATAGGTATCGCTCATGACACAGGCGTGTTCCGTTATTCCAACACATCGCCGCATACACTGCAGATAGCCGCAGAACTACTTAAATATGGATTTGATTTTTCTTCACTGATAGAAAAGACATTTTTTGAGAAGACATATCTACAGACACAGATTATGGGGAGGGCCATCCTGGAGAGTATGCGGTTCATGGATGACAGATGCATTGTCAGTGTAGTTACCAAGCGCATGATGGAGTTCTATCAGGTGGGACCAAAGGATCTGGATGGTATTGTAAATCAACTGCAGGGTGTCAAAGGGGTGGACTGTGCTATTTTTATGTATGAGATAGGTACTTTGGAATATAAGGTGAGCATGCGTTCTAATGGCCGGGTAAATGTGGCACAGGTAGCTGTTAAGTTCGGCGGCGGCGGTCATGTGCGGGCCGCAGGCTGTACGATGAACGGGACATACCATGACAATATCAACAACATTTCAAAGGAAATTGCGCCCCAGCTGAAACAGGCGCAGAGACAGGCATAGAAAGAGACAGGACATTAATGTATAATGGGATCATGAATGTTTATAAGGAGGCGGGCTATACGTCACATGATGTGGTGGCGAAGCTTCGGGGTATTTGTAAACAGAAGAAAATAGGGCATACAGGGACACTCGATCCGGATGCGGTCGGCGTGCTTCCTGTATGTTTTGGTTCAGGCACGAAATTGTGTGATATGCTCACAGACTGGGACAAGGAGTATATTGCTGTGCTGCGGCTCGGAGTGGTGACGGACACGCAGGATTTGACAGGACAGGTGTTATGGGAAGCCGCGCCGGAGGTGCTGGAGGCACTTACAAAAGAGCAGATACGAAGCGGATTCATGCATTTTCTCGGTGATTATGATCAGGTTCCACCGATGTATTCCGCCCTAAAAGTGGATGGCAAAAAACTCTATGAGCTCGCTAGAGCGGGAAAGGAAGTGGAGCGGAAGCCGCGTTTAGTGAAAATTAAGGAACTGGAGATTTTGAAAATGGAGCCCCCATCAGTGTGTTTTCGAGTGGTCTGCTCCAAGGGGACTTACATCAGGACGCTCTGCCACGATATCGGCGACAGACTTGGCTGCGGCGGAGCCATGGAGGCACTCACCAGAACCAGGGTGGGGATTTTTGGCGTGGGAGATGCACTTTTGCTTTCTGAGATTGAGAGACTGCGCGATGAAGGAGAAATATCAAGTGTTATCATTCCGCCTGACGCGGTGTTCGGAGAGTACCGGGCAGTGGAAGTTTCCGCGGAGGGGAAGCGTTTATTGGAAAATGGAAACAAGCTTCCAGTAGAAATGCTTATAGAAGGCGGAAATCTGTGTGAAGAAGAGCGGCTGCGGATGTACGACAGAGCGGGAAGATTTTATGGAATTTATCAGTATCACGCGAAGGGGAAAGAGGCAAGGCCTGTTAAAATGTTTCTATGAGAAAGAATTAGGAATCAAATGTGGACATGCTTTTTGTGGGCAGGCGGAATGGAAGTGGAATAAGAGACATGCTGATTATAGAAAATACCACAGAATTTCATTTAGAAAACAGAAGTGCCGTGGCGCTGGGAAAGTTTGACGGCATCCATCTGGGTCACAGAAAACTTCTTGAGAAGGTGATGGAACAAAAAAAACAGGGACTATCGGCGGTAGTGTTTACCTTTGATGCGTCGGCGGCCTCTTTCTTTGGCGGGGAGACCAGGGAATTGTCCACCAAAGAGGAAAAGCGGAAGGTTTTTTCAAAGATGGGGATCGATGTGTTGATTGAATTTCCCTTAAATCGGGAGACGGCGGCCACAGAGCCGGAGAATTTTGTGTCCCGCTATCTGGCGGGGCAGATGGCGACTGCCTATCTCTGTGCCGGGGCAGACCTCTCTTTCGGAAAGGGAGGGGCAGGGAACTATGCGCTTCTTGCGGCATATGCTGATATCTTTGGCTATGAGGTGGAGTTGATCGACAAGGTTCAGCTGGACGGGGAGGAGGTCAGCTCCACCAGAGTGCGGAAAGCAGTTCGTGAGGGCAAGATGGAGGATGTCAGCCGCATGCTCGGCACGCCCTACAGTGTCAGCGGCAGTGTTGTGCATGGCAGGGCGCTGGGCCGCAGGCTGGGTATGCCTACCGCAAATCTTGTGCCGGAGGAGGGGAAGCTTTTGCCGCCAAACGGCGTTTACTACTCCCGTGCATTTGTGGACGGAAAAAGATACCGCGGTATCTCCAATGTAGGATATAAGCCTACGGTTTCTGATGAGATGCTTATGGGGGTAGAAACCTATCTCTACGATTTTGAGGGAGAGATTTACGACCACAATATCAGTGTGGAACTGCTTTCTTTCCGCAGGGCGGAGCAGACTTTTGACAGTGTGGAGGCGCTGCGGCGGCAGATTGCAGAGGATGTGGAGGCAGGAAGAAACTTTTAAAAAGTCTTTTTTTGTCGTAAGGGCTTGTAAGAGTTTTTCTTTTCAGATACAATAGTACCGTATAGCTTTTCAACTTTTCAACTTTTCAACGGGGAAAAGAACGAAGGAAGGAAATCTGAAGCGATATGAATCCATCTATTATTCTTTCCATGGCGGGCGGCCTGGGTCTGTTTTTGTATGGTATGCGCATTATGAGCGACAGCATCGAGATGGTTGCCGGCGCGAAGCTGCGAGGCATTTTAGAGCGGTTGACGACCAATCGCTTTATGGCGATTTTGGTAGGTGTATTCTTTACGGCGGTAATCCAATCCTCGTCGGCTTGTACAGTCATGGTAGTCAGTTTTGTAAATTCAGGTTTGATGACGCTTACGCAGGCGGCGGGTGTAATCTTTGGCGCAAATATCGGTACTACGGTGACAGCGCTCCTTGTTTCCTTCAAGCTGGAGAAAGCGGCCCCAGTGATTCTGCTTCTCGGCGTTCTTATTCTCATGTTTGTCAAGAAACAGAAAATTTCCCGGTGGGGAGAGGTTATTATCGGATTCGGTGTTCTTTTTATGGGACTTAGCACGATGTCAGGTGCCATGGCAGGTATGAAGGATTCCCCTGCAGTTTTACATATGTTTGCTTCGCTTCAGTCGCCGCTTCTGGCGGTTCTTTTGGGCACGGTGCTCACAGCAGTGATTCAGAGCTCTTCGGTGACAGTCAGTATTATGGTGCTTCTGGCCAATCAGGGCCTGATGAGTATGGATATCGGCATGTTTATCATTCTGGGGTGTAATATTGGTGCTTGCACATCTGCGCTTCTCGCTTCTTTGAGCGGGAAAAAGGATGCGAAGAGAGCGGCGATGATACATCTTGTATTCAATGTGATAGGTACAGTAATAGTTTACCTCATATTTACTTTGGCGGTGGAAGAGATTGTAGCCTGTCTTACATTTCTAGCCCACGGCGATGCGGGCCGTGTAATTGCATACGCCCATATCTTGATCAAGGTGTTCCAGGTGATCATTATGATGCCGTTTATCAGGCAGATTGTTAAGCTTACATATTTGCTCGTGCCGGGTGATGACAAGAAGATTGGTTATCGGGACAGCTATCAGCTGAAATATATTGGCGAGAAGGTGGTTTTAAACCCAGCCACGGCTGTGGTGGAGGTTATCAAGGAGCTGGACCGAATGGGATCTCTTGCGGATGAGAATTTAAACCGGGCGATGAATGCGCTTGTTACGCTTGACAGGGAAGAGATGAATGAGGTCTATGAGGTCGAAAAAAATATTGATTTCCTCAGCCATGCTATCACTAATTATCTCGTGAAAATCAATCAGACAACTCTGCCAATTGAGGATCTGAAAAGTATTGGTGCTCTTTTTCATGTAGTCAACGACATTGAGAGAATTGGGGATCACGCGGAGAACATTGTGGACGCAGCGGTGCAGAGAGAAAAAACAGGTGTAAGTTTTTCCAAGGCGGCGCAGCGGGAGCTGGGTGAGATGATGGATATGGTCAATACCATTCTGCGGTTCTCTTTTGAGATGTTCGTTAAGAGTACGGAGGAGCATGTGGAAGATATCAGGAATCTAGAGGAAGCGATAGACGAGAAGGAGAAGGAACTGCAGCAGAGACATATCGAGCGGCTTTCCAATAATGAGTGTACGCCGGAAGCGGGGGCTATGTTCTCAGATATTGTGTCTGGACTTGAGAGAGTGGCGGATCACGCAACCAATATTGCTTTTGCAAACAGTTATTTTGAGCCAAATTAGTATGATCCAACATTAGGCTTATTAAAGGGGATCGTACGAGAGGGGGAGACGGCGGATTATATGGAGAGGAGCCGGTTCCAAAATGAGAAAACGTGAAATTGTTTTTATAATTACAGCTGCTATGATTGCTCATAGCTCATTGACAACACATGCGTCCACACTTGCTCCGGATCTTTTGCCGGCAGGGCAGCTGAAGCTGGATTTGGACGTGGAGAAAGTACAGACTGGACAAGTCAGCGGTAACAGTGTTTCGGAGAATACGGAGGAAGATGTACAGACAGCCCAAGATGTTTTGGACCATGATACGATTGGATCCGGAACCGTATTGATTTCTGATAAGACGGCAGAGGACTATGCGTTAGCCTACGAGAGGGCGAAAAATGCAAATTGGGGTTATACAAATTTAGGGATTGCCAATGTGAGTGACAATTTGAATATTCGAGCCATCGCCGCGGAGGACGGCAGGCTTGTGGGAAAGCTTCCCAAAGATGCTGCTTGTGAAGTGATAGAGATGGACGATACCTGGGCACATATTAAGTCCGGCAGTGTGGACGGTTATGTGAGCCGGGAGTATCTTTTGACGGGTGTCCCGGCTAAGTTCAAGGCGGAGGAGCTGGCCACCACTGTGGCAACGGTTACTACCGATAGTTTGAAGGTCCGTGCGGAAGCGAATACGGACTCAGAAGTGATTACGCTGGTGCCTCGGGGTGAGGAGCTGGAGGTGTCAGCAGTGGAAGGAGACTGGGTTAAGGTTTTTCTGGATGATGACGAAGTATTTGTCTCAGGGGAATACGTGGAGGTCAGCGCGGAGTTGGGGACAGCGGTTACCATGTCGGAGCTGCTCTATGGACAGGGAGTTTCCAATGTGCGTGTGGATATCTGTCAGTATGCGAAAGAGTTTATCGGCAATCCTTATGTATGGGGTGGTACTAGTCTGACGAAAGGGGCTGACTGTTCCGGTTTTGTTCAGAGTGTCTTCAAAAAATATGGCGTAAAGCTTCCACGTAACTCCAGAGCGCAGGCAAACTGCGGTACCACTATCAAGGTGTCTGAGGCGAAACCGGGTGATTTGATATTTTATGGAAAGGGTAAGACAATCAATCATGTGGCGATTTATATTGGAAATGGACAGGTAGTCCACGCCAGCAGCCCCAAAACAGGAATTAAGATTTCCAATGTGTCTTACCGTTCGCCTTTCAAGGCGGTCAGGATACTATATGACTGAGATAGGAAAAAGATAGGAAAAAAGAAAATATGCTTTACATTATAGCGTCGCTGTGATAAAATATAGAAGTATGAGCTTGAGCCGACACGCAGAATTGGGACACTCCGACCCATTCTTGGTGTCAGGCGGTTGACAGGGTAATCCCCTGAAGAAAGGAGAAATTATGATTTCTAAGGAAAAGAAAACGGCAATCATCAAGGAGTACGGCAGGTCTGAAGGAGACACCGGTTCACCGGAGGTGCAGGTAGCTGTTTTGACAGCAAGAATTCAGGAGCTTACCGAGCATTTGAAAAAGAACCCCAAGGATCATCATTCTAGAAGGGGACTTCTGAAAATGGTAGGTCAAAGACGCGGCCTGTTGGGATATCTGAAAGAAAAGGATATCGAGAGATACCGTGTTTTGATTGAGAAGCTTGGACTTCGTAAATAATAAGGGCTGATGAGCGGAGATAGGGTTGGCAGGTTCGACTCTAAATCCGCTCTTCTGTTATATCAATTCATCTAGATCGAAACTGGTTGGCAAATCGGGTCTGCGCGAAATCAACTGACAGTTGCAGCCCTGAGGGAATGTCTGACATGAGTAAAAGAAGCTGCGAGGCAGCGAGATGCACGGATTGTGCGATTTTACGAATGAGTGTGAGATGAATTGGAAGAGAAGGAGAGAAGAAGAGAAGAAGGAGAGACGATTATGTACAAGAGTTACACGATGGAACTCGCCGGACGCACGCTTCGTGTGGACATTGGCAGAGTTGGCAAACAGGCAAATGGCTGCGCTTTTATGCAGTATGGAGAGACCACAGTTTTATCTACCGCAACGGCCTCCGATAAACCTAGGGAAGGTATTGATTTCTTCCCCTGCAGTGTAGAGTATGAGGAGAAATTTTATTCTGTTGGTAAGATTCCAGGCGGCTTTAATAAGAGAGAAGGCAAACCTTCTGAAAATGCGATTTTGACGAGCCGTGTTATCGATCGGCCTATGAGACCGCTGTTTCCCAAGGATTATCGCAATGATGTGACTTTGAACAATCTGGTTATGAGCGTGGATCCTGAGTGCCGTCCGGAACTGGTGGCCATGCTTGGTACAGCGATTGCGACTTGTATTTCTGATATCCCATTTGCGGGTCCTTGTGCGATGACACAGATGGGACTGCTGGATGGCGAGCTGATTGTCAATCCCACTCAGGAGCAGTGGGACAAGGGTGATCTGAAGATGACCGTGGCTTCCACTGCTGAGAAAGTGATGATGATTGAGGCCGGCGCCAACGAGGTACCTGAAGCAAAGGTGCTGGAGGCTATTTACAAGGCACATGAGATCAATCAGACGCTGATTGCCTTTATCAATCAGATTGTGGCGGAGGTTGGCAAACCGAAGCACGCTTATGAAAGTTGTGCGGTTCCCGGAGAAATGTTTGAGGAGATGAAGAAGATCGTGACGCCTGAGGAGATGGAGACGGCCGTCTTTACCGATGATAAGCAGGTACGCGAGGAAAATATCAGAAACATTACGGCGAGGCTGGAGGAGGCTTTTGCGGATAAAGAAGACTATTTGGCAGTGCTCGGTGAGGCTGTTTACCAGTACCAGAAAAAAACTGTGCGCAAGATGATTTTAAAGGATCACAAGCGCCCTGACGGCAGGGCATTGGATCAGATCAGACCACTCGCAGCAGAGGTTGATATCATCCCGAGGGTGCACGGCTCTGCCATGTTTACCAGAGGACAGACACAGATCTGCAATGTATGTACACTGGCGCCCCTCTCTGAGGTGCAGAAGGTGGATGGCCTGGATGCGAATATTACAGCAAAGAGGTATATACATCATTACAATTTCCCGTCCTATTCTGTAGGTGAAACGAAGGTGAGCCGCGGACCAGGAAGAAGAGAGGTCGGCCATGGAGCGCTGGCGGAGAGGGCGCTGCTTCCGGTACTTCCCTCGGAGGAAGAATTCCCCTATGCAATTCGTACGGTATCGGAGACTTTTGAGTCCAACGGTTCTACTTCTATGGCATCTACTTGTGCTTCCTGCATGTCTCTGATGGCTGCGGGTGTGCCCATCAAGAAGATGGTAGCAGGTATCTCCTGCGGCCTTGTTACTGGGGAGACGGACGATGATTTTGTGCTTTTGACAGATATCCAAGGGCTTGAGGATTTCTTTGGGGATATGGATTTTAAGGTGACAGGTACCCATGACGGCATCACGGCAATTCAGATGGATATCAAGATCCATGGTCTGACGAAGCCCATTGTGGAGGGTGCTATTGCGAGATGCCGCGAGGCGAGAGAGTTTATCATGGCTAACTGTATGAGCCCGGCAATCTCTGCACCTCGCAAGGAAGTTGGTCCTTATGCGCCAAAGATTATTTCCCTTCAGATTGATCCTGAAAAGATTGGTGATGTGGTTGGACAGCGCGGTAAAACGATCAATGAGATCATTGCACGTACGGGTGTGAAGATTGATATCAATGACGAGGGACAAGTGTCTGTCTGCGGCACAGACCGTGGGATGATGGATAAGGCTGTCGATATGATCAAGATGATCACCACGGACTTTGAGGAGGGGCAGATCTTCCAAGGTACCGTAGTAAGTATTAAGGAGTTTGGTGCCTTTATTGAATTTGCACCTGGCAAGGAGGGAATGGTACACATTTCTAAGATTGCGAAAGAGAGAATCAACCGTGTAGAAGATGTGCTTACTCTCGGCGATAAGGTCACGGTAGTGTGTCTTGGCAAAGACAAGATGGGCAGAATCAGTTTCTCTATGAAGGATGTGGCGCAGCGCTAAAAGCGCGAGAAGTATTTCTAAAGGTATCCCGCCATAGGATGGACAATGCTGCAAAGCGGAATCATGGGAATATTTTGTATACGGAGATCAAAAAGAAGGCAGGATGGGGATGAAAAATTCGGGCGTAGAATCGCGTACGAATGATAAGGAGAACGCCTGTTATACAAGGCGGCATCTGGAAGAACTTGTCGAGCTGCAGACCAGTGTGCTGCGAAAGCAGGCACAGGAGCTGCAGCGTGTGAATGAACGTATCATAGAGACCATGAGCAATGTGGTGGAGTTTCGGAACCTGGAATCGGGTGACCATGTAAGAAGAGTCAAGGATTTTACAAGGATTCTTGCCGGATATGTGGCACAAAGGTGTCCAGAGTATCATTTGGACAAGGAAGCTGTCAATATGATCGCCGCGGCTGCCGCCATGCATGATGTGGGAAAGATTGCAATTTCGGATACTATTCTCTTAAAGCCTGGCAGGCTCACTGAAGAAGAGTTTATGATCATGAAAACACATACTACAAAGGGATGTGAGATTATAGAAATGCTCGGAGATATTCTTCAGAAGGGTGAATACGGCAGGACAAGTTATGAGATATGCCGTTATCATCACGAGCGGTATGACGGAACGGGGTATCCGGAAGGGCTAAAGGGGGAGGAAATCCCAATTGCCGCGCAGATTGTCTCGGTGGCGGACGTCTATGACGCTCTCATCAGTGAACGCTGCTACAAGAGCGCTTACACGCCCGCGGAGGCTTATCATATGATTATGCGGGGAGAGTGCGGTGCTTTTTCTCCCAGGCTTCTTGCATGTTTGACTGATGCCAGAGCATCGTTTGAAAAAAGGGCCTTGGAAAACAGGCAGGAAACTACCAATTAGAGGAGTTTCCTGCTTTTTCTTCGCAGTATTTACAGCGGTAGATTTCCTTCTCCTCATCCGCCAGCACGAAAATGTGGGGCAGCTCCTGCTCGATGGAAGTGATGCAGCGTGGATTCCGGCATTTGATGACATTGTGAATTTCTTTGGGGAGTACCAGCTCCTTTTTGTCAACAATCTTTCCGTCTTTGATTACATTGACCGTGATATTGTGGTCGATGAAAGCGAGGATATCCAAATTCAATGTGTTGATATCGCACTCCACCTTCAGAATATCTTTTTTTCCCATTTTATTGCTGCGGGCATTTTTGATAATCGCAACCGTGCAATCCAGTTTGCCCAGCTTTAAGTGATGATAGATATCAAGACTTTTGCCGGCCTCAATATGATCGAGCACGAAACCCTCCTCAATTTTTCCTACATTTAACATAAATTTGCTTTCTCCTTTCTATGAAGCCGCGATAAAAATTTTTTATACAGCGGATGAAATTTTGTGATGGTATCTGTTTTAGACGTCTATCCCGAGTAATGTCAATATAAGTGCCATCCTGACGTATACGCCATACTGAGCCTGCTTAAAGTAGACAGCGCGGGGATCATCGTCGACTTCTATGGAAATCTCGTTGACTCTTGGAAGAGGATGGAGAATCAGCATGTCTGATTTTGCGTCGGACAACTTCGCTTTGTCCAGAATATAAAAGTCTTTCAAACGAACATAATCTTCCTCATTGAAGAAACGTTCTCTCTGGACTCTGGTCATGTAAAGAAGATCTAAGTCCGGCATACAATCCTCAAGACGGATGACCTCTCTATAGATGATTCCCCTTTCCGTCAGCATGTCTGTGATATAGTCTGGTACTTTCAACTCCGGCGGGGAGATAAAAATAAAGTGGATATCGTCGTATCGGATCAGGGCATTGATCAGAGAATGTACGGTGCGTCCAAATTTCAGATCGCCGCAAAGACCGACAGTAAAGCCGCCAAGCCTTCCTTTCAGCGAGCGGATTGTGAGCAGATCAGTGAGGGTCTGGGTGGGATGCTGGTGCCCGCCGTCTCCTGCATTGATCACAGGGATACCGGACCGTTCTGCTGCTACCATAGGGGCGCCCTCCTTAGGATGCCGCATGGCACAGATATCTGCGTAACAGGATATGATGCGGATGGTATCGGATACGCTTTCACCCTTTGAGGCGGAGGAGGACGCGGCGTCGGAGAAGCCAAGAACTTGGCCGCCCAGATTGAGCATAGCAGCCTCAAAGCTCAAGCGTGTGCGTGTGCTAGGTTCATAGAAGCAGGTTGCCAGCTTTTTGCCTTCGCAGGCGTGGGCATATTTCGCAGGATTGGCCTCGATGTTATTTGCCAGATCAAAAAGCTTGTCCAGCTCTTCCACAGAAAAATCAAGCGGGTTCATCAAATGTCTCATAGAATACAACACTCCTTTACTCTGATGTTTAAAAAAAATAGAAGAGAAGCTCTCTTCTATTTTTAATAATTACGATAGATAGGATAACAGTTCCTCCACAGGCTTTCTTCTGGGAGCAGCAGGCGTCTCATCGGGATAGCCGATGGGTATGAGAGCAACCAGCTCTCTGTCCTCAGGAATCTGTAATAAGGACTCCGCTTCACTTTGGTCAAAAAGACCAAGGATTACGGAACCAAGCCCTTTTTCATAGGCAGCCAGACAAAGGCTCTGGGATGCGATACCAGCGTCATACATCTGCCAGCCATCGCCGCGGGGCGTACTAAAAGAACCGTCGCGCTCGTAGCCGCTGCGGTTTTTGATGATGGTAATTGCCATTAGCACGGGAGCTGCTGCAATAATATTACCATTGGGGGGATATAAGCTGGTGCATTCTTTTGCTATTTTGTCTTTTAATGCGCCTTCCACAGCGATATAACGGGTGATCTGCGTATGCTTCCAGCTCGGAGAGTAGGAAGCGGTCTCAACGATCTCTGATAAAAGCTCATGGGAAACGGCATCGGTTTTGAATTTTCGGATACTTCTGCGCCCTACAATACAGTCTTTAGCGGTCATGCGGAGTCCTCCTTATGTTGGTATTTGCGATAGTAATTATTCTGTGTCAATTTGCATAAGTGTATCTTTGCTTTTGTGATGAAGAGAGTCCAAGCAGTCTGTCTTCTTAAATCTGCATGGCTCTGAATAATTACACATATCATAGCACAAAGGCGGGAGGCTTGCAAGGGGAGAATGAGGGTATTGCATCAGGTGTGACAGGGAAGCCGAAGGTCAAACTGCTACCGGCTTGTGAAATGCAGGCGTATGTGGTAAACTGATTTTGTAAATGTGAAAAAAGAAAAAGCAGCAGAATGGAGAATATTTTATATGGAAAAAGACAGAGATGAAATAAGTAAAGAGGATGAATATGCAGAAGCAGATCAGAGAGAAGGGGACACGAAGGAGTTTATAGAGCGGAAAAGGTGGCTCTTTTTTGGTCTGCCGTTCACTTTTACGAAATATACGATTAACGAGCAGGTAATCACGATCGATTCCGGGCTGCTTAATACGACAGAAAACGATTGTTATTTATATAAAATACAGGATGTGGAATTAAAGACCAGTCTGGTGGAACGTATCTTTGGGCTTGGTACGGTAGCTTGTTATACGGGGGACAATACCCATCCTCAGCTTTTCCTGGAGCATATCAAAAACGCAAAAGAGATCAAAAATTATATTTTGCATACTTCCGAAGAAGCCAGGAGAAAACGCCGTACATTAAATACTTTGAACATCAATGCGGATGATATCGACGACGACGCAGATTAACGCTGAGGCTGGTCCGGGCGCAGGGATTCGTCATTTTCCCGAAGGAGACGTTCGAAAAGAAGTCCGGTGATAAACCAGCAGGGTGCATAATCGAGGCGGATCACTTTTCCAAGATTCCAACGGGCGTGTTCATAGTTCCAGGGACACAGTTCGCGGCGGTTCAGCCACATACCAGTGAGAAATTCACCGGTAAAGATTAGGCCGGTATAGGTGAGTCCCCGAAAGAACAGGGAGCGGTTTTTGAGCAGACGGCAGACAGGAGAGAGCAGAGCGGCCAGGCCATAGATGGGAAACATCCAGATGGAGGTCGCGCCAGTAAGTTTCATATCTCGTCTTCGGAAAGCGCAAAAGGCTGTGAAGATGATTTCCAAAAACCATCCCAGCAGGCCACAGTGAATGAAGTTGTGCAAAAATTTTCTCATAGAGACAGTATTGTCAGGTTTAGAACCTTTTATGCGAAGTGTAAATTAAAATTTGGAGAGTGGAATCATGAATTACCGGGAAGCCATGCATTATATAGAAGAATTGCGTTCTCTTGGCGTTGTCATGGGGCTGGAGACTACAAAGGAATTGTGTGCACGGCTGGGGAATCCTCAGTCACAGCTTAAGTTTGTGCATATCGCGGGTACCAATGGCAAAGGTTCAACGCTGGCATATATTTCTACGATAATGTCGGCGGCGGGGTATCGAACGGGACGTTACATTTCCCCGGCAGTGAAGGAATACCGAGAGCGGTTTCAGGTGGATGGCCGTATGATTACCCAGTCGGGATTTTGCAAATATCTGGAGCCTGTGAGGGCGGCGGCGGAAGCTATGGCATCGGAGGGACTGCCCCATCCTACAGTTTTTGAAGTGGAGACAGCGGTATCTTTCCTTTACTATTTGGACAAAAAGTGTGATATCGTGGTGATGGAGACGGGGCTGGGCGGTGCATTGGATACAACAAATATTGTGGAAAATACATTGGCGGCTGTTTTTTCCTCCATCAGTATGGATCACATGGCGATTTTGGGGGATAGCTTGGAGGAGATTGCCCGCGCCAAGGCGGGAATAATAAAAAACAAGTGCTATGTAATATCAGTAAAGCAAACGCCGGTGGCGATGAAGGTTTTGCGGCAGGCGGCGCTGGAAAAGAAAGGTAAGTTTTTGACAGCGGACATTTCTCGTGCTAAGTGTATTAAGTATGGAGTGACTAAACAAAGTTTTGATTATGATCGGCTTAAAAACCTGGAAATTTCCCTGCCAGGGCGGTATCAGGTCGAGAATGCGGTGCTGGCGGTGGAGACGGTGCTTGCGCTAAACAGATGTGGGTTTAAGGTATCGGAGGAGCGGCTTAGAGAGGGGCTTTTGCAGACGAAATGGCCGGGCAGATTTGAGGTGCTGGCAAAGAGGCCGCTTTTTATTGCAGATGGCGCTCACAATGAGGATGCAGCAAAGAGACTGGCGGAAAGTATTCGTTTTTATTTTACAAATCGTAAAATAATTTATATAATGGGAATGTTACAGGATAAAGAATATGATAAGGTGATCCGAAGCACTTTTGAATTGGCATCTCACATTATCACAGTAACGCCGCCTGTGGAGGGACGTGCTCTATCTGCCATAGATTTGGCGCAGGCAGCCAGAGAATATCATAAAGCAGTGACTGCGGCAGACAGCGTGCAGGAAGCGGTGGAGATTGCCTATCTTCTTACAGGCAAGGACAAAGATGCCGTAATCATCGCCTTCGGCTCTCTCTCCTATCTGGGAGAACTGATGGATATAGTTGAACATAGAGATACAATCAGGAGAGATACCCATGGTAGATCAGAAAAAAATTAGAGAGGCGGTCAGCCTTCTTTTGGAAGGTATTGGTGAAGATGTAGAAAGGGAGGGGCTTAGGGAAACCCCTGATAGAATTGCCCGTATGTACTGTGAAATCTTTGCGGGCATGGATGAGAGCGCAGAGGAACATCTGACGAAGACTTTCACAGTGATGAGCAATGAGATTGTTCTTGTAAAAAATATCACCTTTTATTCTATTTGTGAGCATCATTTGATGCCTTTTTATGGGAAGGCACACATCGCTTATCTTCCGAACGGGAAAGTGGCTGGTCTGAGCAAACTGGCTAGGACGGTGGAGGTTTATGCGAAAAGACCACAGATCCAGGAGCATATGACGATACAGATTGTGGAGGCTCTGATGGAGCATCTGAGGCCTCAGGGAGCCATAGTTATGCTGGAGGCGGAGCATATGTGCATGACTATGCGTGGTGTGGAAAAGCCGGGCAGTAAGACGGTGACGATGGCAGCCAGAGGATGTTTTCAGAGCGATCCCAAATGGCAGGAACTTTTTTTTAATATGTTAGGACAAAGAGAAGGATATAATCAGGATTCAACTAATTAGAATCCTGTGGATAAGTAACTACATAACAAGAATACGGAGGAAAGAGAAATGAGGATTGGACAGAGGGATTTTAGAACAAAGGGACATGCGTACGTGATGGGAATACTAAACGTAACACCTGATTCTTTCTCGGACGGGGGAAAATATGTGGAGCTGGATCAGGCATTATACCATGTAGAACAAATGATAACAGATGGTATGGATATCGTGGATGTAGGCGGTGAGTCCACGAGGCCTGGATACACGCAGGTGTCGGTTCAGGAAGAGATTGACAGAGTTGTTCCGGTAATTGAGGCTATCAAATCAAGATTTAATGTTCCAATCTCCCTCGATACATATAAGTCCGAGGTGGCTAAAGCCGGTATCGAGGCGGGCGTGGATATGATCAACGATATCTGGGGATTAAAATATGATGAAAATATGGCTCAGGTGATAGCAGATTCTGGACTTCCCTGCTGTCTGGCACATAATCGCAAGGATCCCAGATATCAAAATTTGATAGAAGATATGCTGTGGGATATGGAGTCGTCCCTGGAACTTGCCAGCAACAAAGGAATCGCTTTTGATAAGATTATTCTCGATCCCGGTATTGGCTATGGCAAGAGTTATGAGAACAATCTTGAAATCATTGACAATCTGCAGAAATTTCACTCTCTGGGTTATCCTCTGCTTCTCGGCGCAAGCCGGAAATCCGTGGTGGGTATGGGTTTGGATCTGCCTGTAAATGAGCGGGTGGAGGGAACTCTGGTGACCACTGTTTACGGTGTACAGCGGGGAGTAATGTTTGTCCGTGTACACGATGTGAAGGAGAACGCCCGTGCCGTTAAGATGACGGAAGCGATTCGTGACGGATATAAGAATTGAAAGGTGTATAAAGGAGCAGCGGATAGATGGATCAGATTATTGTGGAGGATCTGCAGGTATACGCCTATCATGGGGTGTATCAGCAGGAGAATGAAAAAGGGCAGAATTTTTATGTCAGTGTGATCCTCGACACAGATACGAGAGCGGCGGGGATGGAAGATGATCTGGGATTGTCTACGAACTATGGTGTGGTCTGTCGTTTCCTGCACAGCTTCCTCACGGAGCATACGTATAAGCTGATTGAGACGGCTGCAGAAAAGGCGGCTGAGGCCCTTCTTTTACAGTTCCCTCATGTGAGGCAGGTCACTATGGAACTAAAAAAGCCGGAAGCACCAATTCCGTTTCCCTTTGGTTCTGTTTCCGTGAGAATTACCAGGGGATGGCGCCGTGTTTACATTGCTTGTGGCTCGAATATCGGGGACAGAAGAGTACATTTAAATAATGCGGTGGATGCGCTTCTTTCGGATAAAAAATGCAGGGTGCTGCGAGTCTCAGACTGGGTGGAGACAACGCCCTACGGTGGTGTGGAACAAGCTGATTTTTTAAACGGTGCGCTTTCGATAGAAACGCTTTATACGCCTGAGGAGCTTTTGGAGATGCTGCAGGCTGTTGAGAAAAAGGAAGCAAGGGAGCGCAAGGAGCGCTGGGGTCCCAGAACACTGGATTTGGATATTCTTCTCTATGAAGGAAGCGTGCGTGATACAAAGCTGCTGACGATTCCTCATAGAGACATGAAAAACCGGGACTTTGTATTGAAGCCGCTGGCTCAGATTGCACCCTATGAGATACATCCGATTTTGGGGAAATCAATTTTAGAGCTTTTGGAGGCTGTAGAAGCCGAGGGAGAAAAACATATTTTATCAGAAGATTAATAACATCCCTGAATGGTTAACACTTTCACAATTTCCTATAGAATAAAAAGGCTGTTCGAAAGGAGCAGCCTTTTATTTTATAGGAAATTGCGACAGAATTTCGTTATCAGCCTTGCGAAAGCGGCCATGTATTCAGGTTAATTTTTCAGGTCCTGGCTTTCCAGTGCAGCTTCTTTAGCTGCGTCGAAGATGGTCACGTTGACGGGACCGTATGTGGGGGTTTTATAGACCGGTGTATTTTCTTTAAAAGCGTTGAAATACACATACTGGGATGTGATATTGATGTTCTGGTACACGCCGTCGCGGATCGTCTCCTGGGCGCTGCCATCCGTCATCATCCGTTTGAGGGCCGGTGAATCGGAGGAGCTGACTTGATAGTATATATAGTTATCATAGACGTTGAACATGTCGATTCTTTCGTTGGTCAAAACTTCAACTACTTTGTTCGAAAAATTATAGCGGCAAAGCCGATAGTTTTCCGGCACATCCATGTAGTATACGTAATTGTCCTGGACGATGGGGTTCCAAATATTTCCCTGCCAGACCACGGAGGACCTGTCTGTGGAGACGTCCAGCGCATGGAGGTAGTGATCCTCCGCTGTGCCGTTGTAGTAGATTCTGCCGTTTACAAAACAGTTGGGACTGATGATTCCCTCCGCCACAGTTTGCTTATCTTTTTTGTCGATCCGTATCTTGTCAAGGGAAGTACCAGTCTGCTTGTCGTATTTTTCATAGTAGAGATAATTGCCGCAAAGCTGCATGCTGACGATATCACAGCGGTCAAGGCCAGCCACAGATTTTCCCTTTAGGCTGCTGCGATAAATGCCGGAGATGCGCACGGTCTTGCCGGCTTCGCCTGAAACAGTTCCGCCGCTGACCTGGGCATAGTATAAATAATTTCCAGCAGCATTGATAGACGAGACGGAGCCATCGTTAAATTTGACCAGGTCTGTCTCGTCCGGATTCATGGAGTATAAGGCGTAATTATCGTAGGCATTAGCAAAATAGACCCGTCCGTCTGCCTCACAGAAATAACCTCCATTGTAAAGATTTCCGGCTGTGTTTCCCACGGCGGAATCGTCATTCATGGGAATTCGTCCAAACAATATCACAGTAACTAAAATGGCTGATAAAACAACAAGTGCTATTATTATAAAAAAGATATTTTTTCTTCTGCTTGTCATGGATTTTCCTCCTGATAAAACTTCTGCACAATACTATTATTATATCTGTAAACCTGCTTGCTATCAAGAACAAATTGCGGTAAACTTAAGAAAGAAAATGGGTGAAAGGGCGGGGAAAATGGATTTACTGGAATTGAGAAAACAACTGGATGAGATTGATGAACAAATTGTGAGACTTTATGAGGAGCGCATGGAGATTTCCTCGAAAGTAGCTGATTATAAAATAGAGACAGGTAAGAAGGTGCTTGACAAGACCAGAGAGAAAGAAAAGCTGGAGAAGGTGCGCGCGCTCACACACAATCCCTTAAATGCCCACGGTGTGCAGGAACTCTTTGAACAGATCATGTCCATGAGCAGGAAACTGCAGTACAATAAACTGGTGGAGGCCGGCTCTCTGGGAAGGCTTCCTTTCATTGGAGTGGACAGGCTGGAGACAGAGCAGGCCAGAGTGGTGTTTCAGGGGGCAGAGGGCGCGTATTCTCATGCGGCAATGCTTCAGTATTTTGGAAAACAGGTGAAAAGTTTTCATGTGGATACTTTTCGGGATGCCATGACTGCCATAGAGGAGGGGAGCGCGGATTTTGCAGTGCTGCCCATTGAAAATTCCACAGCTGGTACGGTGAGTGAAATCTATGATCTTTTGGTAGAATTTGAGAATTTTATTGTGGCGGAGCAAGTGTTAAAGATTGAACATTGTCTTTTGGGCGTGCCGGGAACCGATATCTCGCAGATTAGAACAGTGTATTCTCATCCACAGTCTTTGATGCAGAGTGCCAGATTTCTTGCGGCCCATGAGGACTGGAAACAAGTTAGTCTGAGGAATAATGCATTTGCAGCCCGTAAGGTGAGTGAGGAGGGAGATAAAACGCAGGCGGCTATCGCCGGTGAGCGGGCGGCGGATGTGTACGGACTTGAAATTTTACAAAGAGGCGTTAACCAGTCGGAGTCGAATTCCACCCGTTTTATTATTGTTACCAATCAGAAAATATTCAGAAAAGATGCGGGAAAGATCAGCATTTGTTTGGAACTTTCTCATGAGAGTGGATCTCTATACCATATGTTATCCCATTTTATATACAATAATCTGAATATGACTAAGATTGAGAGCCGGCCTATTGAGGATCGGAATTGGGAGTACCGCTTTTTTATTGATTTTGAGGGGAATTTTGCGGACGGTGCTGTGAAGAATGCTCTGCGGGGCCTTCGGGATGAGGCGCGGAATATGAAAATACTGGGGAATTACTAGGGTGAAAAGAAGTACGGCATTCTCCAGGACAAGCTTGCTTGTCCGTGGATTTTGAGTCACAGCGTAGCTGTGACATGGAGGTCAGGTTGCAATGAGAGAAGAAGAACTGATTATATACAAAGAATTTGAGGATGGAGATATTCTCCGGGATGTGGTCTGGCTGATGGAGCATTATCGATCCGGGGACGGCAGGGCGAGGCCGCTCTTTTACAAAAGTATGCACAGGCTGGCGGAGCAGGCGGCGAATCATGGCTTTTACGGGAATCTATGGCATTGTTATCTGACGAACCTGCTGGTAAATAATGAGAACAGCTACAGTTTTGCCTGTGAGATGCGGGGTGAGGTGGAGGGCAGTATTAACAAACTTGTACTTCATGATATCGCTATATTCAAAGAGCTTTTTGACTATGATTTCACAGAAATGATGGAGGTTTTAAAAGCGCCGGAGTTTGCCGTGGTGCTTGCTTACGAGGGCTCTTCTGCGGACAGTAGAATATACAACCGGCGTATTCGGGACAGGATCTGCACACTCGCAAAGCATTTTGTAGAGAATGAGAATGCGGCTGTCATGAAGGCAACTCTTACTCAGTTTTACAGAGAGTACGGCGTGGGAAATCTGGGACTGCATAAGGCTTTCCGCGTGGAGCATCGGGAGGAAGGCGCTGTGATTGTACCGATCAGAAATATTGCCCATGTCTATTTGGATGATCTGGTAGGCTACGAAATTCCGAAAAAGAAGCTCAAGGAGAATACGGAGGCTTTTGTAGCGGGGAGGCGTGCCAACAACTGCCTGTTGTTTGGAGACGCGGGAACCGGGAAATCTTCCTGTGTGAAGGCCATTGCCAACGAATACTATGACAGGGGGCTGCGTATTATTGAGTTATACAAGCATCAGTTCCAGGATTTGAATGCGGTGATCGCCCAAGTCAAAAATAGAAATTATAAATTTATTATTTATATGGATGATTTGAGCTTCGAAGATTTTGAGGTGGAATACAAGTATTTGAAGGCGCTGATTGAAGGCGGACTGGAGAAAAAACCTGCAAATGTGCTGATTTATGCAACTTCCAACAGACGGCACCTGATCCGGGAGAACTACAGTGACAAGGCTGACAGGCGGGATGAAGATATGCATGCAGGGGATACGGTGCAGGAGAAGCTGTCCTTAGTATACCGCTTCGGTGTAACGATTTATTTCGGATCGCCGGACAAGAAGCAGTTTCAGCAGATCGTAAAGACGCTGGCGGAGAGGAACGGATTAAAGGTACCGGAGGAGGAACTTTTTCTTCTGGCAAACAAATGGGAGCTTTCCCATGGGGGGCTCTCCGGACGGACGGCGCAGCAGTTTATTGACTTTTTACTCGGACAGGTGAGCGAGCAGGAACCGCGTGAGAGGAAGTTTTGAGTTTCATGCAGGAGAATGCCGGTATGGGGTATTCTTTATATCAAATCAGGGAGGTTAGGTGCTGAATTGAAAACATTTGCGGCTATAGATGTGGGCTCTTATGAGCTGGCTATGAAAATATTTGAGATTTCGCAAAAGAGCGGGCTGCGGGAGATTGATCATATCAGGCATAGGATTGATCTGGGGACGGACACTTTTGCCACAGGGAAAATCAGTTATGACCGCGTGGATGAGCTTTGCGGAGTACTGCGTGATTACGGGGAAATTATGAAAAGCTACCGGGTGGAGGATTATACGGCTTACGGCACCAGCGCCATCAGGGAGACGGACAACACGATGATCGTGCTGGATCAGATCGCCCAGCGCACGGGTATCCATATCGAGGTGCTGAGCAATTCGGAACAGCGGTTTCTGAATTATAAAGCAATTGCTTCCAAAGGACGGTTTAATAAGGTTGTGGAGAAGGGGACTGCGATCGTGGATATTGGCGGCGGCAGTATCCAAATTTCCCTGTTTGATAAAGATACGCTGGTTACGACCCAGAATATGCGTTTGGGGGTGCTTAGGCTGCAGGACACCTTGGGAAGTCTGAATATCAGTCCAAGACAATATGAGGTGATTTTGGACGAGATGGTTGACTCTCAGATACAGCTGTTCAAAAAACTGTATTTAAAGGATCGCCAGATCGAAAACATTATTGTGGTGGACGATTACATTTCTGCCATTGTAGGAAGAAATGTGACGGGACTTGAGGAGAGCAGTGTGGAAATGGCTACTGTGGAAAGGCTTTTGGAGCGAATACGAGCCAAATCGACCCAGCAGGCGGCCAAGGCGCTGGATATGCCGGAGGAAAATATACCGCTTCTCTATATTTCGGGTATGCTGATCCACCGAATTGCCAAGATGATGGAAGCCAGTATGATCTGGGCGCCGGGCGTGACACTCTGCGACGGCATGGCATACGAGTATGCGGAAAGGCATAAGATCATCAAGGGAGAGCATGATTTTGAGCAGGACATTATCGCCTGTGCGCAGAATATCAGCAAACGTTACATGGGCAGCAAGCGCCGGGGTGAGACGCTGGAAAAGATTGCGATGACGATTTTTGAAAGCATGAAAAAGGTACATGGGCTGGGAAAGCGGGAGAGGCTTTTGCTTCGGATAGCAACGCTTTTGCACGACTGTGGCAAATACATCAGTCTGGTGAATCTGGGGGAATGCTCCTACAATATTATCATGTCCACAGAGATTATTGGACTCTCTCATATTGAGAGAGAGATTGTAGCTAATGTGGTGAAGTATAATCACATGGATTTTGATTACTGGGAAGTGATGGGGAGTAACGGCGCTATTGACAGAGAAGCCTATCTCACGATTGCAAAGCTGACGGCTATTTTGAAGGTTGCCAATGGCCTGGACCGCAGTCACAAACAGAAATTCAAAGACGTGAAAGCGACTTTAAAGGAGCGGGAGTTAATTATTACTGTGGAAGATTCAGTCGATATTACTCTGGAAAAGGGAATGTTTACCAAACGTTCCAATTTTTTTGAGGAGGTCTACAGTATCCGTCCTGTGATCAGACAGAGAAGTTGATTTTATAACATTTGTAATCTAATAAAAGGAGACCATGGAGCGATGGCACAGGAGATTCATTTTTCTGACGAAATTTACTATACAAACAGAGAATTAAGCTGGCTGCTCTTTAATGAGAGAGTACTTTCAGAAGCGAGAGATAAACAGATTCCGCTGTTTGAGAGGTTGAAATTTTTAAGTATCACGGCGTCTAACTTGGACGAATTTTTCATGGTGCGTGTAGCATCCCTGAAAGACATGGTTAATGCAGGTTATAAAAAACGTGATATTGCGGGCATGACCGCCGCACAGCAGCTCGTTTTGGTAAATGAGAAGACGCATCAGCTGGTAGATCAGCAGTATAATACTTATAATCGTTCTATTCTTCCGCAGCTTATGGCTAACGGTCTGCGGATTATCATGCACCACGAGGATCTGACGAAAGAGGAAGGAGCTTTCGTGGACAGCTTTTTTACGGATAATGTTTATCCGGTACTTACTCCCATGGCGGTGGATTCTTCCAGACCTTTTCCTTTGGTTCGCAATAAATCCCTGAATCTGGGAGCCCTGATGAAGAAAAAAAGCGGAGACAAAGAGCTTGAGTTTGCCATGGTGCAGGTGCCGAGTGTGCTGTCCCGGCTGGTGGAAATTCCTTCTCAGGAAGGGCGCAAATTGATTCTTTTGGAGGAAGTAATTGAGCGTAATATTCATAAGTTGTTCTTGAATTATGATATAGTCTGTTCGTATCCGTTTCGGATTATGAGAAATGCGGATTTGACCATTGAGGAGGAGGAGGCTGAGGATCTACTGCAGGAGATTGAGAAACAGCTGAAGAAAAGACAGTGGGGACAGGTTATCCGTTTGGAGGTGGAGGAAGGTATTGACGACAGGCTTCTCAAACTGATTCGAGAGGAGCTTGCGATTCCGAAGGAAGATATTTATTCTATCAGCGGGCCTCTGGATCTGACTTTCTTAATGAAGCTTTATGGATTGGATGGGTTTGACCAGCTGAAAGAGCACAGTTATCTGCCGCCTCAGCCGGTACCGGAGTTTTCGGATGGCGAAGATGTGTTTGAGACGATTCGGAAAGGTGATATTCTTATGCATCATCCTTACCAGACTTTTGAGCCTGTGGTGCGGTTTGTCAGGCAGGCAGCGAAGGATCCGGATGTGCTTGCCATCAAGCAGACCTTATATCGAGTCAGCGGGAATTCACCGATTGTTGCAGCGCTGGAGCAGGCAGCGGAGAACGGGAAGCAGGTTTCCGTCCTGGTGGAACTGAAGGCAAGATTTGATGAGGAGAACAATATTGTCTGGGCAAAAAAGCTGGAAAAAGCGGGCTGTCATGTGATTTACGGCCTGGTGGGATTAAAAACCCATAGTAAAATAACGCTTGTTGTTAGAAGAGAGGAGAATGGGATCCGCCGTTATGTCCATCTGGGTACTGGTAATTACAATGATTCTACGGCTAAGCTGTACACTGATATAGGTTATTTTACTTGTTCGGAGATGATTGGGGAGGATGCCACGGCAGTGTTTAATATGTTGTCGGGTTACTCAGAGCCGAGAAGCTGGAACTGTCTGTCTCTGGCACCCCACTGGCTCAAAGACAGATTTATCTATCTGATTGAAAGAGAAAAAAAGCATGCCCAGGCGGGCAGACCGGCCCGAATTATTGCAAAGATGAATGCACTCTGCGATAAGGATATCATTGAGGCGCTCTATGGTGCCAGCGCAGCGGGGGTGAAAATCGACTTGATTATACGAGGAATCTGCTGCCTGCGGGTGGGAATCGACGGTGTCAGTGATAACATTACGGTTCGTTCCATTGTTGGCAATTATTTGGAGCATGCCCGTATCTTCTTTTTCGAAAATGACGGCAGATCGGAATATTACTGTGCCAGTGCGGATTGGATGCCGAGAAATCTTGAGCGCAGAGTGGAAATTCTCTTTCCGATAGAGAAGCCTGATCTGCAGGAAAAATTGGAGTATATTTTAGACGCGCAGCTTAGAGATACGGTGAAGGCTTCTATTCTGCAGTCTGATGGCAGCTATGTGAAAGTGGATAGGCGGGGGAAGGAAGTGTTCAATGCGCAGCTTGCCTTCTGTCAGGCGGCCAAAGCGGCAGCTAAAGAAAAAAGCGACACGGTACACAAGAGGGTCTTTATTCCGAAAATGCATCATGACGAATAGAAAGGAACAGAAAACACATGAAGATATATTTGGCTTCGGTTTCGCCCAGACGGAAGGAGCTTTTAAGGCAGGTGGGAATTTCTTTTAAAGTAATGCCGAGCGCAGTGGAGGAAAAAATCACAAAAGAGAGACCTGACGAGGTCGTGGAAGAGTTGTCATACCAGAAAGCGGTAGATGTTTGTGGAAAGCTTTCAGCGGAAGGAAAAGAGGATTTCGTGGTCATAGGTGCGGACACAGTGGTGTCGGCCTGGGGGAAAATTCTGGGGAAGCCTGTGGACAGAGCGGATGCCATCCGTATGTTGAAGGAGCTGCAGGGAGGCAGCCATCAAGTATATACAGGGGTGACTCTGGCCTGGAAATATAAGAATATGTCTCCTATGTACGTCACTTTCTCCGAATGTACGGATGTGATTATGTATGCTATGACCGATGAAGAAATCATGTCTTACGTGGACAGCGGCGAGCCTATGGATAAAGCGGGTGCATATGCGATCCAGGGACTTTGTGCGGCGCATATTCAAGGGATCTGCGGGGATTATAACAATGTGGTAGGTCTGCCTGTGGGCAGAGTGTGTCAGGAATTAAAAAAAAGAGGAATGTTGTAAATCATGTAAACTTAAATGCTGTTGGAGGAAAGAACGATGTTTGATGAGATGACAGTACAGTGTTTCTTGAAGAATCAGTTGCAGCTTTATCCGGAGAAGGTGGCTGAAACCTACGAGGAAGCGGAAAATTTTTTGGAGGAGTGCATGGCAGTTGTGGTGGATTCCGTAAAAGAAGTGTGGGATTTTTTCGTAGAGGAAGGTATTGATGTAGAAGGCGCTGACGAGGAAGAAATTTTGGAGGCCGATGAGGTATTCGAGATCGGAGACGGAAGGTATCTGATTGTTGAAGGATAATAGGTTGAAAATCATACGAGGGGCTGTGAAAGTCGTTTTCACAGCCCCATATTTATATACCTTTTGATAAATGCCATTTTGATCTTTGCTATAGGAAAAATCAGAGGAAATATATGCCGTTTTATTTAAAAAACCATTGAAAAACTTACATGATACGCTTATAATTGTTCACAAGTTGAATCGAGAAAATAATCTTTATAAAGCTAACAAATGAGGATGTTTTTTAAAGCTATTCTTTTTTGACCATTTGGTACGATACTACAATACTCATTATTCCCGGCGCTGTTTTAGAAATATAAAAATCGTCAAAACTTGTATAATCAATTAATATAGGTTTGCAGAATAGGAAGGTATGTTATGATATTTACATCACAATTTTTTTTAATAGGGCTATTGCCATG